>JABDQX010000377.1 GCA_013042035.1 Gammaproteobacteria bacterium | reverse complement strand
CGCTACAGTCTCTGCGCTCCTTTCGCTCGGGTGATGGCAGTCGTTAAGCGCTTTGACGTTTTGAAATAATCAAAAAAATGAAAATACAGCGCGTATACACAGACACATCCGTAATCGGCGGATGTTTCGATGAAGAATTCGCACCATGGTCAAACGGTCTCATAGAGGATTGACGACTCGGCAAACTGAAGCTGGTTGTCTCTGAACTCGTATCCGCCGAAATCGAGGATGCGCCCGAACGTGTGAAAAATAAATATGCCGAAATTCTGGCTCTTGGCCCAGAGATACTCGAAATTAATGAACAAGTTTTTACGTTGGCCGATACTTATCAGGAGCGAAATATTCTCACTCCGAAATTCTATGATGACGGAGTGCATATTGCATCCGCATCCGTGGCCGAGATAGACGTTCTTGTCAGTTGGAATTTCAAACATATCGTACATTTTGACAAGATACGCATGTTCAATGCCGTCAATCTGGAATTCGGCTACAAACAATTACAGATATATTCTCCTCGGGAGGTAACGACTTATGAATAATGATGTCATTATAAAAACATTGGAGATGACCCGCCGAATTCGGGACGGGAATCATGAAAAACTCAGTGGGAAATCCCCTCGTGAACGGATATCTTTTTACCGTGATAAAGCGCGGCGGTTATATGACAAGATTGGGAGACCGCCTCGGGAAGTTCCCTCGGAATTTTACTGAGCCATGAATAATAAGAAGATGCCTTGCACATTGGTATCGCCGCAGCCAATGGTATCGATTTTTTGCTCACATGGAATTTCAGGCATATCAACAATGCCAGCACAAAAGCCGCTATTCGGCATGTCATTGAAGGGCTAGGCTATCAATGTCCGGAACTTTGCTCACCTGAAGAATTGAGGAAAATATGATGATCGAAGATCCCGTTGTCGAAGAAATCCGGAAATATCGTGCTGAGCACGCTGCACACTACGGTAACGATCTAAGGAAAATCTGTGAGGCACTCAGAAAGCAGGAAAAGAAATCACAAAAGGAATTTGTTGATTTTGGTCCGAAATTATTGCAAACAAAGAATATGGCAGCTTGCAAATCCCAACAAGTTCCGTCAGATCAGAATATGTAATACATCGTTAGGATTGTTTGTGCCTACCTTATGCACGCCAAATCTGCTGATCGGAGACTGAACAAATGATTAAAGAAACAGAAATAGTACAAGATACCAGAAAAATTCGATCTGATATTTCGGAGAAATTCGGTAATGATTCCAATCGATACATAGACTTCCTGCAAACAAAACAATCAAAAGATTCAAGCGAGAAGACTTTTGAATTCCATGACCTTACAATAAAATACGCCCAACAAGCGCCTCCAGCGGACCTACGATAGTCGCCTATTTTCGTTGGCTTTATGGGCGCGCCACTGAGGCGTTTCGTTAGCCCATCGGAATAAGTTTGCCTTCCAATAATAAAATACCATGCGGACAGATTGCCCGGAAGCCACACGGGAGATTAACATAACGCCATGAAAAGAAAAGGCATAGTGCTTCGTATACAGCATATTAGTGTACTTATCCTCGCGATACTGCTAACGGCCTGCACCACGATGCCGGAATTCTCCTGGTTAACGGATCAGGATAGCGACGCCGCGTGGCGGGCTCGAAGTAGCAAACTCGATAATATCCACGAATGGTCCGCTACGGGGCGAATCGCGATCAACATGGAGGATGAGGCATGGAATGTCGGCGTACACTGGCGCCAACAGCAGGATGATTACCGGATACGCTTCAATGCGCCCCTTAGCTCGGGATCCGCACAGATTACGGGTGGCCCGGACGGGGTAACCCTGATGAGCGCGGATCACAAGACCTTTTCAGCCGCCGATCCGGAATCGTTGTTATCCGAGGTCATGGGCTGGCATATCCCCGTGAGCGGTTTGCGCTACTGGATATTGGGCATGCCCGAGGCAAACACGCCCGTCGATGGCGTGAAAACCGATCTTGATGGAAAGCTCAGACAGATGGAACAGTCCGGATGGAATATCCGATACCTTAGCTATCGCCGCATTGAAGATTTCGAACTGCCTGTTTGGTTGGTACTGGAAAATGCCAGTCTAAACGCCCGTATCCGGGTTAGCTCATGGGCATTGTCGGCTGATTCCGCCGACAAACCGGGTGAACCCGAACCCATCGAACATGATGTCAGCGCCGCGGCACAGGCCATGTCCATGGATATTTCGATATCCCCGGAAACGGCCACACCGGAAGAAGAACAATTAGAACAAGAACAATTGGAAGAAAAACAACCGGAAAAAGAACAAACGAAGTCGAAATGCAAGGAAGATAACTGGATGGGAGCGATTCCGCTGTTTGGTGCGATTCTGGGTAAAGTGTTTTGCGAATAATCTTGCGCTATCCACAAGGCGGTCGGTTCCGTGAAGGATGTACCGTATTCCACCATTCGGTGCCTGGGTGGTTCGCAAAATCATCGTGAACGCGCCTATCACCAACAGTTGGCCGGCCCCGGCGAAGATTAACCTGTTTTTGCACATCATCGGGCGACGCCCGAATGGTTATCACAATCTGGAGACGGTCTTTCAGTTTCTGGACCTTGCCGATGAGGTGACACTCGAACCCCGCCGCGATGGCCGGATTCAACGCTTGGTCGATCCGATTGGCAATCCGGGCAGCGATCTGGCCAGTGTACCCGCACAACAGGATCTCACCGTGCGTGCCGCCAAGATCCTGAAAACCGCGACTGCCACCAGGCTCGGGGTGGATATTGGGATAACAAAACGGATTCCCATGGGTGGCGGGCTCGGCGGAGGAAGTTCCGATGCCGCAACCACCCTGGTAGGACTGAACCGGGTTTGGGGGTTGGGGCTTGACGTGGATGCATTGGCAAAGATCGGTGTAACCTTGGGGGCAGACGTACCGGTTTTTGTGCGTGGGCAGGCGGCATTTGCCTCGGGAATTGGGGAAAAACTGATGCCGGTGGTATTGGAAGAACCCTGGTATCTGGTAATTTACCCAGGATGCTCGGTTGCCACGGCAAGCGTATTCAACGCGCCGGATTTGACACGGGACACCTTGCCCATAAAAATACACACCCTGCTGGAGCGGGAAACCGGCCAGGAGGGGGCTTCCGATGGTCACGATACCTTTGCGGAGCAAGAGCATTTACGCTCGGTTTTTTCGCTGTTGACACGGATGGGGAACGACTGTGAGCAGGTGGTGCGCCGCAGGCATCCCCCGGTGGATGCGGCCCTCGACTGGCTTTCACGGTTCGGCCCTGCCAGGATGACGGGAACGGGTGCTTGTGTGTTTGCGCCCTTCCGGGAAAAACAGGAAGCCGAACGCATCTTGGCAATGCTGCCGAATGCGAGGACAATGGTGAAAGATCAGGATAAGGCGTGGTCCGGTTTCGTTACGCGGGGCCGGAATCGATCCTTGCTGAACAATGTCCCGCTATGATTTCGCAAAGCGAAATTAGAGCGAGAAAGTCTATTTGGGGTGTCGCCAAGCGGTAAGGCACGGGGTTTTGATCCCCGCATACCCAGGTTCGAATCCTGGCACCCCAGCCAAACCTGGATTGATGGCAGAAGAAAAGGCACATGGCCGCTATTACTTTTGACACCCACCGATTCATCCAAACCTTACGCAGTGCCGGCGTCGAGGAGAAACAGGCTGAGGCGTTCTCAATCGCTTTCAGGGATGCCCAGGGTGAAGCGGAACTGGCGACGAAAGGCGATATGCGCGATGTGAAAGCCGAAATGCGAGAGCTCAAGGCCGAAATATCCGAAGTCAAAACTGAAGTGGCCGCACTCCGTAACGAGATGAGCGCTAAATTCGATTCCATTCGTTGGGTGCTGTTGATTATCGTTATTGCCGTTCTGGCGCCGATTATCAAGGAATTTTTCTGATTTCTGAATTTGGTTGCCGCTGCGCTAAAAGCGTGTCTGGAAATTCCCCTTATCTTTCTCACTCCCCCAACGCCACACTTTTGATCTGGGCATACACCGCAAGCCCCGCCCGCAGATCGAGATCGTGGCACGACTTTCGCGTAATTCGCGCAAGCAGGGGAACCCCACCCGCCTCTATCCTCACCAAAACCCGGCTGGGCGACTGCTCGGCCACATCGGTCACAACGGCCGTGATCACATTCAAGATACTGGTTCGGCTGGGGGAATCGAGCGTCAAACTGACATCCCGCGCATGAACGCGCAGGCGCAGGCGATCCCCTATTTGCCGCGCCGCGCGAGGTATCAACAATTGCCCACCGGCAAAGCGCACTTCCGTAAGGTGAAATGTGTCATCATGTTTTATTACCTCGACGGATAACATCGCACCGGCATCTTCGTGTCCGGCAATATCGAGATCGATGCGCGAGAGCATCCTGTCCAGGGGACCGGCATCAGGCGTTCGCCCGTTTTCCATAATCACCAGCCAGTCGGCGATTCGGATGATCTCATTGATATCATGGGATACATACAGGATGGGGATACTGAACCGGGTACGCAGGTTCTCCAGATAAGGCATGATCTCGCCCTTGCGCTCCCGATCGAGACCGGCCATCGGTTCATCCATCAACAGCAAGCGGGGGCTGTTCATGAGCGCGCGCCCCATGGTAACCCGCTGCTTCTCACCACCGGACAACGTATCCGGGTACCGATCCATCAAGGGAGCGAGACCCAGCAGATCCACGATGTCGGCAAGCAACACGCGGCGTTGATCCCTGGGTGTGCGCCGATGACCATACAACAAATTGGCCCGCACCCGCAGATGCGGAAATAACCGCCCATCCTGAAAAACAAACCCAAGTGCCCGCTTATGCGGCGCGATAAACCGGCCCGCCCGGGTGTCCTGCCAACACTCGCCGCCCACCGAAAACAAACCTTCCTCGACGCGTTCGAGCCCGGCGATACAACGCAAAAGCGTGGTCTTGCCCGATCCCGAGCGTCCGAATAGCGCGGTGACGCCCGTGCCTGGAATTGCTTGCTCGGCATCGAGCCGGAAATCACCCCGGCCGAGGCGGAAATGGAATTTAATATCGGTTTCCATCATGCGGGATTGTCTTGCGCACCGATTACCGGGCATTCATCCGGTAGATAACAAAAAGCAGCAGAAATGAAAAACACAAAATACCCGCCGACAGCAGGTGGGCGTTGGCGTATTCCATGGATTCCACGTGGTCGTAGATGGCGATGGAAAGCACCTGGGTTTCCCCTGGAATATTGCCGCCGATCATCAGCACGACGCCGAACTCTCCCACCGTATGGGCAAAACCCAGGGTCGCCGCTGTCACCAGTCCCGATCTTGCCATGGGCAACACGATACTGAAAAAACGATCAAACGGTCCCGCGCGCAAGGTGGCGGCTACCTCGATGGGGGCCGAACCGATGGCCGTGAAGGCATTTTGCAGGGGTTGCACCACGAAGGGCAGGGAATAGATCACCGAACCGATCACCAGCCCGGCAAAGGTAAAGGCCAATCCGTTGCCTCCCAGGGCCTGCCAGGGACCACCGATGACCCCCCGTGGCGCCAGGGCAATCAATAAATAAAAACCCAACACCGTCGGTGGCAGCACGAGGGGCAAGGCCACCATCGTCTCCACCAACGTCTTCACCGGGGATCTCGTGCGCGCCAGCCACCACGCCAGGGGGACGCCCAATAACAGAAGGATCAGTGTGGAGACCAACGCCAGGCGAAGGGTTATCCAGAGCGCCAGCAGATCGGGGTTCATGCTCCAAACATCTCCTCCACATCCGCCAACTCCCCATCACGGCGATGATAGCCGTGTTTTTTGACCAGCGCCCGGGCCGCCGCGAGGTCCGAGCGCGCCGATCCCCACGGATAAGTATTTCCAGCGCCCGATTCCAAGTCCGTCGTTCGTGATTCGTCATTTCCAATTCCAAACAACCGCACGCGGGTGAGAAGAATGTCCGCATCGAACAGCGGCATCGGACCGCGCGCGGTAATTTCCATGGCCTCATCGAGATCCATCCACGCGCCTTCACCATCACCTGTCAGCGCCCGGTGCCAGGCCCGGGTCAGCAGGGCGGACGGGAGGTATTGCATTTGGCCCGCTTTGCGCAAGCCATCCACGGCGGCGGCGAGGTGTTGTTGGATGTCGGCTTGCTGTTCCGAAAAAAGGGCCGCCTGGAAGGCTGCACTCCCAGCGCCGGCGTCCCTGGGCGCGCCGGCATCCAATCGGCGCTTTAAGAAGGCATCCACGAACAACCTCCGGTACAACCCGGCCCGGGCCAGGGTGAGGTGTTCGAGAGCGATGGTGAGCACGGAGGCCTGGGCGCGCTCCATCCACTCCAGCGTCCGAGTGGCTCGCTCGATGACATGGTCGCACTCGGCAATCCGGGCGTCGATCTCCGTGCCCTCCGCGTCCTTGCGGTTTATTTTGGTTTTTCGATTAAACTGCAAAGACGCATTAAAGAGCCGCCACGCCGCCCACTCGGACTGTGCCAATAACAGCTCGCAGTAGCAAAAACCCCGTACCGAATAGAGCCGAGGATACTCGGGCTGGTTCTCGGCCTGTAGTATTTCCGACGCTTGGAATAACCGCAGGGACTCTCTCAGGCTACCCGATTGGTGCAGGGCATCGGCATGTTTCACGCAATTGGCGATTGTCCAAAACGCATCCCCACTCCGATCGGCAAATGCCACGGATTGGCCCGCGGTTCGGACGGCATCGTCCACCGCCCCCAGGGTTAGCTCCAATTCACTTAAGTTTCCGGCGCTAATCGCGGCATTCTTCCAGTCCTTGTGTTCGGCGGTCATCCTGGTCACGACCCGCATGGGTTCCAGGGCCTCCCGGAACCGGCCCAGAGCATTCAGGGAAGAGGCCGCTTCGTTGAGTAGCCAGGCCTGGGCAATCGACGAAAGATTCGGGGACACGATCTCCCAGGGTCGGTCGAAGAAACACGCTACCGCCTCGAGATCAGCGCCGATCGCGCCGAGTTTTCTCCGGCTGTAGAAACCGTCCAACCCAGTGCCACGCAGGATACGGCCACGATAAACATCACTGTAGGCTTTTTTCCGCAACCCGGCCTCGCAGCCATGGGCAACGGCCTGATAGAGGGGTTGCAGCGCTTCCAGGGTATCGGGCTGGTAGAGGGTGGTTGTGGTCAGATATTCGTAGAGCCGCCGATGGCCCTCACGCCAGGGGGAGTTGGAACCACGAAAGATTCCTTGTTCACGAAAAGCGCGCAAGGCACTAAAAAGATACTCTATCTTTTTTTTATGTCTTTTCGTGTTTTTCGTGGACACTCTTTTTGTGTGTTCATCCGTCTCTTCCCTAAGGCTTTTCGCGAACCAGGCCCGCACCAGGGGATGAGTATCCAGGGCGCCATCCTGCTCGGAGACCAAACCGAGTTCCACCAGGGATAAAACGGCAAGACGCCAGTTTTCCTCCGCGATATCCACCAGGGATTCGGTAAGGCCGGGAATCACCGGTTTCTTGCACAATGCCTTCAGCGCCCCGCTGGTCGCCGGCCGATCGAACAGCCCCAACAACCGCAGGATGGCCACCATGCGCTGTCGGTTGGCGGCATCCTCAAGGAATCCGAGTGACTGGAGCCGAGGGATGGTTGGGAAGAGAAATCGAACCAGGCGGGCTCCCAACCCAGCGAGGCGATCCCACAGCGACCCTCCCAACCAACGCTCGTAGGCGGCAATGACCAGAAAGGCATGAGCGCCCTGGATGCTCTGGTC
>JABDQX010000181.1 GCA_013042035.1 Gammaproteobacteria bacterium | reverse complement strand
ATGTTGATCTTCACATTATTACCGCAGTAGAAAGACTATTTTTGCTACCTTGGCATGTACTCTCTCACAGGAATATTTTCCTCTCCTCTCTAGGTTGGACTGTATCGTTTTCTAGCCAATCTGGATGGGAAAGCTGTACTCTACCGAAACATCCCAAGATCCTACTAGTTGTTCCCCAGCGAGAGAGCGGGGCCGAGGCCCATCTTGAGGCACTGGAAAACGAGCTTTCCGCACGGAACCATACATTGACATTTGGTCAAAACCTACAGGTTGCCTATACCTGGGAAGCCTTCATTGAGGGGCTCAAAAACTTTTCTCCCCATGTGATCTATTTTTATGGGTCCTGCATCAATGGTCACAAAACATGTGTAGCGGAGAGGCTTCGTATGGCCTCTGGACACTCATATCGCGAGGTTAGCCCCAATGAATTGCAAACCGCCATCGAAAAGATGTCCGAGAAACCGGTATTGGTATATCTGAATGCCCTCGACAGCGCCGCCGGTCTTGTTTCCTTCGGCCTAGCCCTGGAGAAATTGGTTCCAGCGGTTATCACTAGCCGTTACCTTTCTTCCGCCGATATTGCTCGTGAACAAGGCATGAACATTTTAATCGATATCCTGGCCCGTGGCGTTTTACCCCACCGGGCCGTGGCGACACTTTTCGGGAAACTGGATGCACCCCGAACAACCGCAGATGCCCGCTGGATAACACCGCTCCTTTTCCGCAGATATAGCGAATGGCATGCCCGTGCCGCCCCTCCTCCTGCGCGCAGGATCCACGACCCCTACTGGCACCTCAAGATCGACCGGGTAACCCAGTTCAGCACCGTGGCAACGCAAACCATGCAGATGGTGCGCGAAGGCCGGCCCCGTTGTCAGGCCTTCGTGTGGTACGGCACTAAGGGCCAGGGCGTCGAGAAGTTTCACCATCGCCTGAACGTGGAGCTGCGGGAGTATCTCGTCAATTTCAATGCCCACCTGCACGAGGTTCGCCCCGACTGGCCCAGTGAATTGGATGATCCGGGCATCGCCTTCCGGGATTGTCTGAACGAGGCGTTCAACGTGAATCATCTCGACGATATTCCCGGCGCCATCCGCGGAATCACCCAGGGGGCCTCGGGCCGTCAGACCCTGGTGTATGTCCGTCACACGCCAGTGCATTCATCCAGGCTCATCAACCCCGGATCTCTGAAGACCTATCTCGACTGGTGGGACAGGGAATTCGTCCCGCGCCTGGAACGGAACCAGTTTCTACTGCTCGGCGTCTCGTTTATTGTCAACAATCCGCCCAAATTCCGAAACCTGATTTTAAACAAGGAAGGGCTTGAGGATCTGGCGCTCAAAGGCACGGTGTTTCGGTTGCTCGATGAAATGGAGCAGCTCGCCGCTCGGGACATCGCGGATTTTTTTAAAACCCACAACATCCATCTTCCCATCAGGAATCGCGACAGGATCATCGAAAAGGTCCTGGAAAAAACCGGTGGCCATTACGAAAAAACCATCGACCAGTTACAGGCCCTGGTGGAGCAGTCCTGGGATCTACACGAAGAGGAAGAACCGGCCGAGAGGGTAAGGGAGGATGCGTATGACTATTGAGGAGATTACGAATTACAAATTAAGAATGACGAATAGGGAAAAGGTGTGTTAAAACGGATGTTGAGAAACACAAGCCACGGTTTTTAATTCGTAATTCCTAATTCGTAATTCCTAATTCGTAAATCCATTCCAGTGCCTTCCGACTTCCGACCCCTTGCCGATCGCCTGCGGCCCCGAACACTCGATGAATTCGTGGGACAACGTCACCTGGTCGGGGAGGGGAAACCCCTGCGGCGGGCCATTGCCTCGGGGCGTTTGCATTCCATGGTCTTGTGGGGACCGCCCGGATCCGGCAAGACCACCCTGGCGCGCATCATGGCGGGATGTTGCCGGGCGAAATTCCTGACCCTCTCGGCGGTCCTGGCCGGTGTCAAGGACATCCGCGACGCCGTCGCCGAGGCCAAGGCCCATCGGGCGGACCATCGAGCACAAGACGGCGGTGATACGGTGCTGTTCGTGGATGAGGTCCACCGCTTCAACAAGGCCCAGCAGGATGCGTTCTTGCCGTTCGTTGAAAATGGCACCCTGACCTTTATCGGCGCGACCACGGAAAATCCCTCCTTCGAACTCAATAACGCCCTGTTGTCCCGCACGCGCGTCTATGTGTTGAAACCATTGACCGGTGCCGATGTGCGCCGGGTCATCGACCGCGCCCTTGCGGATCGGACGCTTGGGATCGGTGCATTGCAACTCGGGATGCCGGAAACCTCGCGGACGCTGCTGGCAAGTACGGCCGATGGAGATGCCCGCCGCGCCCTCAATGTGTTGGAGATGGCTGCGGATCTGGCCGCCACGGGTGAGGATGAACCACAAGCGGACAGCAAGAGTGCCAGGGAACAGAACAGCCCCGCAGTGATCGATGACCAACTGCTGCGGGAAGTCCTGGAAGGCGGTGGGACGCGCCGCTTCGACAAGGGGGGCGATATGTTCTACGACCAGATATCGGCCCTGCACAAATCCGTCAGGGGAACCGATCCGGACGCGGCATTGTACTGGCTTGCGCGCATGCTCGATGGCGGTTGCGATCCGCGCTACGTGGCCCGCCGGCTGGTGCGCATGGCATCGGAAGACATCGGCACCGCCGACCCGCGCGCGCTTGCGTTATCGTTGGATGCCTGGGAAGTCCAGGAGCGCCTGGGAAGCCCGGAGGGAGAACTCGCCCTGGCCCATGCCACCGTGTATCTTGCCTGTGCCGCCAAGAGCAACGCCGTTTACACAGCGTTTACGGCGGCCCGGAAAGACGCCGCCGGGCACGGCTCCCTGGAGGTGCCGTTGCACCTTCGCAACGCCCCCACACGATTGATGAAAGAACTCGGCGCCGGCAAGGATTATCGCTACGCCCACGACGAACCCGAAGCCTATGCCGTGGGAGAGATGTATTTTCCGGAGGAACTCGGGCAACGGTCGTATTATCAACCTACCGATCGGGGAATGGAGAAACGTATCGCCGAGAAGCTTGCGTGGTTGCGGTCATTGGGTAGTAACCCATCGCGCTAAGAGGGTGTCTGAAAAATAGATTCTTTCTCCGCGCCTCTGCGTCTCTGCGGTTCTAAAAG
>JABDQX010000369.1 GCA_013042035.1 Gammaproteobacteria bacterium | reverse complement strand
CGTCAAGTCTCTGCACCTTCCCCTGTCCGGGGCTTGGCTCAGGATTGCCACCACCCTAAGGCACAAAGCCGTGCCTTACGTGCTGAGGTTTCCCTGAATTTGAGCAGATTCACACAAGAGGTTTCCCGTCCTGGTGCCCATGTTTCCAGGAGGCGGTTGCTCTATCCGACTGAGCTACGGGGGCAAGGTACGAAGTATAACAAGGCATCATGGGATGGTCACGAAGAATGATAACGGCAAAATAATCCTCGTGGCGTATTTTGGTTCCGAGCGTACCAAGTCGGGATGATCCGCGACGATGCCGATTCAGATCCCGATGAAAATTTCGCGGGCAAAACCAAACTTGCAATTTCCATAGCTACTTTAGGCAGTTATGGAAATTACCCGTGGTTCTTGTCGATGAATGCGTAAATCTCATCGAATTGTTTTGCTACCTTTTTATAGGTGTAGGCGGCCAGCGGCTCCCTCTTCATGATTTGCCGTATGGATTTCCCTTTTTCAAAAATTGCATCGAACACCTTCGAATACTTTAACGGCAAAACGGCAACATCGAAGTCTATGTATTCGGCAATCATCCTTTTGATCTCGGAAAAGTCCTTGCTGTCTTTCCAGTCCGTGAAGATTTCGCCTTGCTTCTTATGCAGCTTTGTTCCCACGACAAGGATATTTTTCGTGATGTGGGAGAGCACAATTATCGAGTTTATTCCCGAGTTAAGGCTCTTTATCTCGTTGTAGATGGGGACGATAACCAGATTCGACTGCCTCACCGCCGATTCCACAACCGAGGAATTAGCCGGTACCGATCCAGCCAAATCAAAAACCATATCGTAGTCATCGGGGAGATCCGGAAAGTCTTCGTTCGGTGCGACCGATAGAATCCTTTCCTCCGGCAAAATGGTATCGAGGATGTGGTAAGGTTCATTCGTGCACAGGGCATATTCCCTGTCGAGAGCGATGTTTGTTGCGATCGGCGTCTTTCCTGCTGAACCTTTGGAACTATAGACTGTGATTTTCATGGGAGTTTCGAATAGTCGTTTTAGGGTGATTGGATAATCGTGGAACTGGTTGAATTTACCGGATAATTCGGTTGTCTTCAGCCTTCCGGGACGTTTCGGACTCTATCACTGGATTTGAGCTATTTCAAGCAGTTCGGGCAGTTCGCTTCTATGTGTCCGTGCGTAAAAAAACCAGTGTCTCGCGCCATCTTATTTTGCGAGTTCAACGAAGGGATACAGCCCTTGAAAATAGTTCATTATTGCCTGCGGCCCTGCACGCCCTGCGGGCTCTGAAGCGCAAAATAAGACGGGACGGGGCTCTGGCCCCGTAACACAACGTGCATCCTGGCCAACCCGACAGTAGAATTACGGTTTCCGAGGGAAGTTTTCGAGTTTCCGAGCGCGCGGTGTGCGGATTTTCGGAACTACCCTGTGTGCAGCTTTTTTCCATACAGCCCAAACATACCTTTAAAATGTTGAGGAGAACTTTAGGATGATTAAACCACACGGCTCCGATACGCTGAATCCGTTATTTGTATACGATTCGGCAAAACACGACGAACTCCTGCACGAAGCAGAAAATCTGCCTTCTCTTGAAGTGAACTCCGCCGCCGCCGCCAATGCGGTGATGATGGGCGCTGGATATTTCAATCCACTGACCGGCTACATGAATCTGGCGGACGCCATCAGCGTCGCCGAGACCATGAAGACCACGGACGGCCTGTTCTGGCCCACGCCCGTGATGAACATCACGAACAATATTGAGGCCATCAAGGGTAAAAAGCGCATTGCCCTCCGGGACCCCAATGTGGAAGGACATCCCATTATCGCCGTTATGGATGTGGAAGATATAGAAGAGATGTCGGATGCGGAAGCCAACAGCATCACGAAGAACATCTACGGCACCACCGATATGGAGCATCCCGGCGTCAACACCTTCAATAACCTGGGCAGACATGTTGTTTCCGGCTCGATTCAGGTATTGAGCTTCAGCTATTTCCAGACCGATTTTCCCGATACCTTCCGCACCGCCGTGGAGATCCGCAATGAGATCGCCGAACGCGGCTGGAAAAAGGTCGTCGCCTTCCAGACCCGTAACCCCATGCATCTGGCCCATGAGGAACTGTGCCACATGGCCATGGATCGCCTGAGCTGTGATGGCCTTGTCATCCACATGCTGCTCGGCAAACTAAAACCCGGTGATATCCCGGCCCCGGTGCGGGATGCCTCCATCCGTAAGATGGTGGAATTGTACTTCCCCCCCAACAGCGCCATGGTCACCGGATATGGTTTCGATATGCTCTATGCCGGTCCTCGTGAGGCTGTGCTCCATGCGGTATTCCGTCAGAACATGGGGGCGACCCATTTCATCATCGGGCGCGACCATGCCGGTGTGGGTGATTACTATGGTCCCTTCGAGGCCCAGGAGATCTTCGACGGCATTCCCGCCGGTACCCTGGATATCGAGATCTTCCGCGCCGATCACACGGCCTATTCCAAGAAGCTCGACAAGGTGGTCATGATGTGTGAGGCCCCGGATCACAACAAGGAAGACTTCGTGCTGCTTTCCGGCACCAAGGTTCGCGAGATGTTGGGCAACGGTATCGCACCGCCCAAGGAGTTCTCGCGCCCGGAGGTGGCTCAAATCCTGATGGATTACTACCAGAGCACCAAGTAGCAGATCGCTTTGCTGTTGCTATCCGGCTGCCGCGCAGCCGGATAGAGCCTATTGCGGTTGAAAAACCGTATTTCGTGGGCATCATCTTTACTATAGGCTATTAGTTTTCTCGACGGCCACTATCTGTTATCGCCGGACGGCACGGGTACCTACCACCACTTGTGGATGGTCTTCGTAGATCATTATTTTGATTCCGGCCATGCCGGGTTGGGATGACCGATTGTGAACTCACACGCCAATCTATACACACAGTTTACCCATCATTTTCCCACGGATCGTTCTCGAATCGTCATCGAGACACCCACCGGAAAAGCATGGTCCTACGGAGAGCTGGAGAAGCAGACCGCCCGCTTTGCCAAGCTCCTTACAGATTTGGGCGTGGAAAAGGGAGAACGGCTGGCCGTTTTGGTGGAAAAATCCCCCGAGGCTCTCTTTCTTTATCTCGCCTGTCTGCGGGCCGGTATTATTTACCTGCCACTCAATACTGCCTACCAATTGCCGGAGATCGACTATTTCTTCTCCGACGCCGAGCCC
>JABDQX010000367.1 GCA_013042035.1 Gammaproteobacteria bacterium | reverse complement strand
GGGTACGAGTTTACGGACGAGATCAAACAGACACTGAAACGGATCGTTCATTTCCCGGATGCCTGGCATCCTCTTTCCCCACGAACCAGACGTTGCCGCGCAAAACGTTTTCCCTACGCCGTTGTTTATCAGGTTCGTGACGATATCATTCTCATCGTGGCTATCATGCACCTGCGCCAACATCCCGATTCATGGAAGCGTCGGATCGAACCCACGATGCAGTAATCGCCCTCGACACGGAAAAGACCGATGCACATTATAGTTGTCGTCGCGTAAAGTGTTGTGGGATGAATGTGTACCCAGAAAGCTTACCAACTACATTACCGTACAAACTGTACAAGGCAGGCTGGGCGGGCTTTCAGAATGGTGAACGGCATCCTCGAATTACGTAGGAAACAGAAAATGAAACTTGAAAACGGACAATCGATACTTTTCACGGGTGATTCCATCACCGACTGCGAACGCAACTACCCCGTCGGGGCGGATACCGGTCTCGGCGAAGGTTACGTCGCTTTCGTGGATAGCCTGCTGGCCGTCCATTATCCGGAACGCTATATCAGGGTGTTCAATACCGGTGTTGCCGGGGATACCATCATCGATCTCCACGGGCGCTGGAAAAGGGATGTTCTGCGGCTGGCACCGGACTGGCTCTCGGTGAAGATCGGCATCAACGATGTCTGGCGGCAATTCGACGGCTTCTACGATTCCCAACCGTTGACCATCGATAAATACGAGGCGACCTACCGCAAGCTCCTTGGGGAAATACGCGGAACCCTCAAGGGCCTTGTGCTGATGACGCCCTATTTCATCGAACCGGATCTTTCCAACCACACACGCCGGCTGATGGACGCCTACGGCAAGGTCGTGGAACGGCTTGCCCGTGAGTTCGACGCCGTGTTCGTCGATGTACAGGCCGGATTCGATCGCTACCTGGCCCATCGACCGGCAAACGCCCTGACCTACGATGGCGCCCATACCAATAAAGTCGGACACATGATCATCGCCAAGGCTTTTCTGGAGGCTATTGGGTTCGAATAGAATCCGCAGCGACTCAATCCCTTATATCGAGCGAATCGATCCAGTTCGCCATGGGCTTGAGGGCGGCATGTTTTGTTCTGTCAACCTGGATCGGCGTGACGGATATTTTATTGTGCCTGATGGCAAAAAAATCCGTTCCGGGACCGGCATTCCACTCCGGGCCCGCATGACCTATCCAGTGCGCGGCGCGTCCGTGGGGATCGAGCACGGTGACCATATCCCCGGGTTTGCTCCTGTCTCCCAATCGGGTGACCTCGAATCCCTGTATATCCCGCCACTCGACGTCCGGTACGTTCACATTCAGGATCGTTTCGCCAGGTAGCGTGCCCCCTGGCACGTTGTCATCTGCGTGAGTTGCCGCCAGGCGTTCCAACAGCAGGCGCGCGGCGCGCACCGCAGTCTCGTAATGCACCGGATCCTCGCTGTTCAGAGAGATCGCGATGGCGGGAATACCGAGGGAGCGAGCCTCCATGGCCGCCGCCAGGGTGCCGGAATACAGTACATCGTCACCGAGATTTCTCCCGGCATTGATCCCGGACAGTACAACGTCCCACTTCGCCTGAAAAAATCCCGTGACCGCCAAATGCACACAATCGGCCGGGGTTCCATCCACGTGGACGAAGCCGTTTTCGGCGCGAACGGCGCGCAGGGGCCGACTGAATGTCAGGGCGCTGCTGACGCCGCTTTGGTTTCGATCCGGGGCGATAACCGTTACGTTGGCAAGGGAGGATAATCCCCTGGCAAGGTGGGCGAGACCAGGGGCCAGATAGCCATCGTCATTGCTGAGTAGGATATTCATGAAAAATGTTGAATTCGCAGCATTTTGTTGCCACCGCGTTGCAATTCATACTCGACACTTTCGACGCTGACAATGACCCCCCTGGATTCGAGTTCCAGGATAAGCGGCTGCACGTAGGGTGAGACTTCCAGCATGAGCGTCAGCAGCGGGAAAATGCGTACTTCATGGGCGATGCGGAGCATTTCAAGCACTGAAGATAAATGAAACCCATACGTCAAATGTTCCGAGTACAAAAATAAGAAATGTGAACAAACGGCAAGCTGAAACTTTCCGTGCGCAAAATCAAGGGAAGGTAGTTCACCCAGGATGTAGCGCCCTTCGGCCTTGCCTGCCTCATAGTCGGCAATAAAGCACCGCAGCGCGGCTGTCCGGTTATCTTTGAGATGCTCGGGTGATTTGTGATAGGACCAGACCCAATCATGCGGAGTCGCTTCGACCTGGGCAATAATATCGTCGACCACCGAATAGAACCGTTCTTCGATCTCGTGGGGTTGGAGGGAATACAAGGGGTCAATGGAAATGACGGTTTTACCCAGCGCGGACATCTCGGCATTGAAACTTGCCGGACCGTCGCCAACACCAACGATATTCTTCTCAAGGTCATCGCCCGAAAGGGAAAATATTTTCCTGTATTCTTCCAGGGAACGGCCAAAGGGAGCGATCTTTTCCAGCTTCATGGTGACTGAGACTCGATAAACCGGGATTTACACAAGAAGGTATTCCAACAGTGCCTTTTGTGCATAAAGCCGGTTTCTGGCTTCCTCCCACACAGCGCTTTGCGGCCCCTCCAGCACCTCGGTGGTAACCTCTTCTCCCCGGTGAGCGGGCAAACAATGCATAAACAGGGTGTCGGGTTTTCCATGGGACAAAAGCGTTGCATTGACCTGATACGGCGCAAAAAGCGCCAAGCGCTCTTGCTGCTCTTCTTCCTGCCCCATGCTGGCCCAGACGTCCGTCACCACGAGATCGGCGCCCTGTACCGCCGCGACAGGATCGCGATGGAGCGTCGCCCTGGCGCCCCCTTGCGCCAATATACCGGGATCGGGCTCGAAACCTTCCGGGCAGGCGATATGCAGGTCGAAACCGAATATCCTGGCCGCATTGATGTAGGAGTGACACATATTATTGCCATCCCCCACCCAGGCGACCCGCCGCCCCCGGATGTCCCCCCGATATTCCTGGTAGGTTTGCATGTCCGCCAGTAATTGGCACGGGTGATATTCGTTGGTCAAGGCATTGATGACCGGCACCTCGGAAAAAGCGGCGAAGCGTTCCAGCTTGTTATGCTCATAGGTACGGATGGCAATCACATCCACCATGCTGGACAGGACGCGGGCGGTGTCTTCCAGGGGTTCGCCCCGACCCAACTGGCTGTCGCGAGGTGATAGAAAGATCGAACCGCCGCCCATCTGTATCATGGCCGACTCGAAGGAAACACGGGTACGCGTGGAGGATTTTTCGAATATCATCCCCAGGATGCGGTTTTTCAGTGGCTCGTACAGTTTCAACTCCGTCTGCATTTTCTTGAGTTCGGTACCACGGCGCAGGATTTTCCAAAGCGCATCGTGCTTGATGTCCAGAAGGGTAAGGAAATGGCGTACTGTCATAATGTTGCTCCGCATGATTTCGCTTCACGAAATCATGTAACCCCCTTGCGCGGGGCAAAAAATCGCGGTCCGAATTACTAAGACCGCGAAAACTAAAGCGAGATATTATTATGGTATTACAGTCAGATACAGCGCAAGCATCTCGTTTTAGTTTTTGCGTAGTGAATATCTCTACTCGACGGTAGGCGGGGAATTATGGATTAGTTCGACAATCGTCTCCACGATTTGCCGAATCTCTTGCTCCCCGATAATCAGTGGCGGCAGCAGGCGAAGCACGTTGCTGGCGGTAACGTTGACAAGCAATCCACGGGCCAACGCCCGGCCAACCAGTTCGGTGCAGGGCCGCTCGAACACCACGCCGATCATCAGCCCCTGACCGCGCACCTCGGAAACAATATGCCCCGCGCTCAATGCCTCCGTTAGAGCCTCCGTCAGGGCAGCGCGCAACGCATGCCCCATGCGCGCCGCGTGTTCCACAAGCCCTTCTTTTTCGATGACATCCATGACTGCCAGGGCTGCCCGGCACACCAGTGGATTTCCGCCGAATGTGGATCCGTGGGAACCTGGCGTAAAGAGTTCCGCCGCCCATCCCCGGGCGAGACAGGCCCCGATGGGAACACCATTACCGAGCCCTTTCGCCAGCAGCATCACGTCGGGCATTGCCCCGGAATGCTGCCAGGCAAACCATTGCCCGGTTCGGCCCATGCCGGTCTGTACCTCGTCGAGCATCATCAACCAATCATTCTCATCGCACAGACGCCGCACCGCCCGCAGATAGTCATCACTGGGAATAACCACCCCGCCTTCGCCCTGGATCGGTTCCAAAAGTACAGCGACCACGTTGGGATTGTTGGCAAGCGCCTCGATGGCGGCGGGATCATCGAAGGGAACCCGCGTGAATCCCGGCACCAGCGGCTCGAAGCCGATTTGGATCTTTTGATTGCCCGTGGCGCTCAATGTCGCCAGGGTGCGTCCATGAAAACCACCCCGAGCCACAATGATTTCCGGCGACGCAATCCCCTTGTTGTGGGCATGTTTGCGGGCAAGCTTGATGGCCGCCTCGTTGGCCTCGGCGCCGGAATTACAGAAAAACGCCTTGACCGATGCCGGATCCGATGGATTAAAAAGACCCGCCAGTCTACGGCCAAGCTCGCTTTGATGCGGGATCCCGTAGAGATTGGAGGTATGCAGCAAGCGTCCGGCCTGTTCGGATATGGCCTTTGCCACGGCAGGATGCGCATGCCCAAGACAACAAACCCCAACCCCGGAAAGCGCGTCCAGATATTTTTTTCCATCCGTATCCCACAACCACGGGCCCTGTCCGTGCGTAAAATCGACGGGCGCGCGGGCATAGGTTTGCATCAGTGATGTAGTCATAGCGTTACCACTAATAATATGGTACGCATTTTTGATTTCCTAAAATGCATGGTGGGTTAGAAATTCCTAATTTTGTGGAGAAAGAATCTCAAGAGATCTTTATGAGAATACCAAGCAACAAGGCAATCTGTGCAAAAGCCAAACCAGCTATCCACTTGATCATTTCACTTTTATTTTCGGCAAGGCCCGCCTCAATCTTGGCCTCCAGACGATCAATTTTGGACTCCAGTCGCCCAATGCTGCGCTCAGTCTTATCTTCCAGCCTATCCAGATCTCGTTTGCTTGCAAGCTCAGCCTCTCCGGACGCCTCCTTGAATGCCTCGGCAGTGGCCTCTGCAAGCTGAGAGGTGGCGCCTGCCTGGGTTAAACGTTTGGTGAATTGCAAGGTGTCGAAAGTGATTGCCAGGGTGAATTTGTTCTACCGTGATTGACG
>JABDQX010000366.1 GCA_013042035.1 Gammaproteobacteria bacterium | reverse complement strand
GGCTCATTCTGGTAATTCGGGAAAGTGTCTCGACACACGGCCGCGCCGATCCCGAGAAGAAACCCTCCGAGGCCGACTGCCGGACGCTGGCCACGGCCTATTACTTTCCCTGGGAGCATGGGATCGTGCTGGGGGCGTTGACGCTGTGGATGGTAGGGTATCTTCTTTATACGCTCATTACCCCCGGCTGACGGCGTGGATACGGCTTATCACCTGGCAATTTCCGTAATGCCGGATAGGCGGCCTGACGTGGCCTCATGTAGGGTGGATAAGCGAAGCGCATCCACCGAGAAGGGGATATGGTGGGTGCGCTTCGCTTACCCACCCTACAATTCTACAATGAAAACCAAAGTTCCCGTGTACGTCAGTTGATAGCTGGTAAGGTAAATACGGAAAGAGACAAGAATATAGACCGCTTACATCAGAAAATAGAACGCTTCTATCTTTTTATGGAAGCGGACCATTTTTTTATAGAAGAAAAAGACTTTCTCATGGAGCAAGAACACTTTCTAATAGAACAATTCTACTTTCTCATGGAAAGAAACCATTTGCGAACCGATTTCTTACCGGATCGCCCGCCGTTTTCCCATTGACAGCCGCAAGCCGCCGGATTACGCTTTTCTCCTCTTTCGTTCCATTCAAAAATTCCTTCAAGGAGAATCTCTATGCCGGAAACCACCGCCCACGAGCCGGAAAAGACCGTTGCCGAGAAGATTGCCAAACTGCTGAACGTGGAATCCCTGCCCTCATTGGATCCTGGCGAGATCAAGGCCCTCTACAAGGCCCTGCCCGGCTATCAGGCCATCACCGACGACACCGCCCGCCTTGCCGAAAAGCATGGCCGGACCCTGAACCTGGAGCCCGCCGTTCTCGCCGATCTCAACCAGGGGCTGGCCGACGTCCATCGCCTGGAGCCCGCCGAGCGCGTGCTGGAAAAACTCTACCTCTCCGTCTACCATCAGCGGCTTCAGGCCACCTCCCGGTGCATGGGTGGCATGTACGACACCGCCCGCCGCATTCGGGACTTTGCCGAGGCCTATCCCGGGATTGCCGAGGAGAGCCGGTTCCTTCTGGACTTCATGAAGGCCTTCAAGCCGGGCCGGAAGAAAGAAAAGAAAAAACCGGAGACGGGTGGGGAGCCTGCGCCTCAATCCTAAAGAGTATCCGAGGTAATCGAACGATGAGAACCATGGATATTTCCGAGGCAACGGCATCCTTGTCGGAGTATGCTCGCGTGGTCGCCGCCGAACCGGTGGTCATTACGTCCGGTGGAAAGCCGCTGATGGCTTTACTGGATGTGCGGGATACCGATCTCGAAACATTTTCCCTGAGTACGAATCCCGAGTTCATGGAAATCATCCGGCAATCCAGGGAGCGGCACGAAAAAGAAAGGGGAATATCGAGCGAGGAGATGCGGCGGCGTTTGGGATTGTCCGGTTAGAGGTATCCGTTGTCTTTGCTCCGAGTTGTCCCGGAAAATAGCACATGTCGAAAACGGCGTAATTGTACGGAGCTGGATTTGTACGACTGGAATAATGAAAAGAACGAGCAACTGAGGCAGGAACGAGGTATCGGTTTCGATGATGTTGTCTATCATCTCGCCCACGGTGGGTTACTCGATACGATAGTCCATCCCAACCAGAGGCAATATCCCGGTCAGAGGATTTTCATCATCGATATCGAAAATTACGCCTGGCTAGTGCCGTTTATCGAGGACGGCGAGGTTGCCTTTCTAAAAACCATTATTCCCAGCCGCAAGATGACCCGGTTGTACCTCGGGAGGTAATTCAAAATGACACTGACGAAGGAAGAAAAAGAGATACTCGACTCCGTGGAAAGCGGCGAGTGGCGCCGTATCCCCAACTTCGAACAGGAAGCCGCGCGCTACCGGGAGATCGCGAAGGCCACGTTGAAAAAAGACAAGCGCGTGAACATTCGCATGACAGGGCGTGATCTTGTTTACATCGAGAAAGCCGCCATGCGGGAAGGGATACCCTGTCAGGCGTTTATCGCCAGCATCCTGCACAAGTACGCAGGCGGTCGGCTGGTCGAGAAGGTGGGATAAAGGGGGCTGCCCCACGGAGGTGGGAATCTGGAATGCAACCTGCCGATCTGATTCAGGAGAGCGCCATTGCCGCCTTCCTGGCGGAAAACGCCGGTGCCATGGAAGAGAAAACAACAAACAGCCCATCGACCCGGTACGAAATCCGGGCCATGGCCGCGTCCTGGACATCATGGAGGGGTATCGCGCCGAGGAGATGTCGATTGCCGGAGGCTACGCGGAAGTCTTTTTCCATGTGGTAGACTTGCTGAGAGATGAAAAATTCTCCATTTGGAGCAGGTTCCCGACAAAAAATATGCGGACTTGATAGCACGATGAAACTCCTCTTCTATAACGAACTCGATCCCAAAAAAATCCCCAACTTCAAGAAAGTGAAGTCCTTTCTGGAGGCCGATGATTTCCGTTCGGCGGAGGTCAAGAAGGTGGGCAATGATCTGTACCGCGCCAAATTGGATCGGAGCAATCGGCTGTTGTTTTCCCTTCGGGTTTATGGGGGACAGACCTATGCGCTGATACTCGAATGCATTCCCAACCATGCGTACGAGAAATCCCGTTTTCTGAAACGTGATGCGCCTATCGATGAAGATAAGATACCCACCATCAATGCCCTTGATGAGGAACATACCGAGTCGCTGCCTTATATCAATCCCAATCTGCCCACCTTCAATTTGCTCGACAAGATCATCTCCTTCGACAAGGCCCAGGCGGATGTTTACCAGTTGCATCCCCCGCTGATCATTATCGGTTCGGCGGGAAGCGGCAAGACGGTGCTTACCCTGGAAAAGATGAAGGAGTGGGAAGGCGACATCCTGTACGTGACCCGTTCGCCCTATTTGGTGCATAACTCGCGTAATCTTTATTTTTCCCTGGGTTATGAGAATGAGAACCAGAATATAGATTTCTTTTCTTTTCAGGAGTACCTGGAAAGTATTCGGGTTCCCAAGGGAGTGGATCTCTCTTACCGGGAATTTTCCATCTGGCATGGACGCCAACGGGTCACCAA
>JABDQX010000361.1 GCA_013042035.1 Gammaproteobacteria bacterium | reverse complement strand
CTGGTGAGCGGCATTGGTAACGGTCACGTCATTCCTATAACGGCAATGGGTAGCAATCCCGTCTTCGGCCACCGCATTCATTTCTTCGGTTCGAATCTGGATCTCGATGGGGATACCGTGAGGGCCAAACAACACTGTATGTAGTGATTGGTAGGCATTTGCCTTGGGGATGGAGATGTAATCCTTGAATCGGCCGGGAACAGGTTTATACAGGCTATGCACATACCCCAACACGCGATAACACGTGTCTACATCGTCCACGATGATCCGAAAGGCGTGTATATCCCGTACCTCGGAGAAATGCTTGCCTTTATCACGCATTTTTCGGTACAGGCTATAGAGGTGTTTTTCGCGACCCGAAACCTGACAGGCGATTTTTGCCTCATGCAAGCGAGTTTTGACCTTCTTTTCGATTTCACTGATAAGCCGCCTGCGATTGCCCCGCGTTGCCCGGATCTTTTTGGCAAGCGCCCGGTAACGCATGGGGTACAAGATTCTGAAGCCGAGTTCTTCCAGTTCGATTGCGATATTGTTTAGACCAAGTCGACCGGCTATGGGCGCATAGATCTCCAGCGTTTCCCTGGCGATACGGGACTGCTTCTCCCGCGGAAGTCCGCCGAGGGTTTGCATGTTGTGGATGCGATCGGCAAGCTTGATGAGAATGACGCGAATGTCCCGTGTCATGGCAAGCAGCATCTTGCCGAGATTTTCCGCCTGCTTTTCCGCTATCGTATCGAAACGCACGTGGGTTAATTTGCTAACCCCCTCCACCAGATCCGCCACCTCGGAACCGAAGGCCTTATCCACATGGGAGCGCTCCACGGGAGTATCCTCGATAACATCGTGCAAAATGGCAGCGACAATCGTCTGGTAATCCATATGCATTTCCGCAAGGATTTTTGCCACATTCAGGGGATGAAAGATATAAGGTTCGCCCGTTCCACGGTGTTGCCCATCGTGGGCTTCGGCACTGAAGAGATAGGCCCGGTAAATCTCCTTGACGGATACGGGATCGAGATATTGTTCGGCAAGCTCGCTCAATTCACTGATGCGATATTCACGTTCCACCTCTTCGCGATCGGGCGGATATTTGGCAGGCGGGGAAGCCGACGCACCCGAGCGATAGGGCACACGCAGGCCATGCAAGAACCTTTTGCTAAAAGGTGAAGCCGGTGAAAACGCTCCGAACATAATTTTGATCCGCAAAATTATATGGCCCCGTTTCGCGGGGCAAAAATTTCGGAAGTTTTATTTTTCCGATACATATCGTTATTGTTCAAGATTCGGTAGATGGCTCGGCAACCGGATCGGAAACCTCGGTTGAAATATAAGGTTCGTCTTCCGTGATTTCTTTCGTCTCATCTACTTCTTCCTCTACTTCCTTGGCTTCTACTCCCTGGGCCTCCATCATTCCCTCGGCTTGTTCCATCGCCTCCATGAATTTCCTTTCCGCGGACTCTTCATCCGGGAGTTCACTGTCCTCTACCGATAGATCGTCATTGCTTTCTATCTCGGGCGACGCCATCTCTGTTTGACTGTAGAAATGGGAATCATCGAACTGCTCCTCCTCGTTATCGGCATTCAGTAGAGAAGGAGAAACCTTTCCGGCGGCAATTTCGCGCAATGCCAGCACCGTGGGTTTATCGTTCTCTTCATCGACGAGTGGCAACGCGCCACGGGCCAGTTGCCGCGCGCGCTTGGCGGCTAGCAGTACTAATTCAAAACGGTTTGTCGTTTTTTCAAGACAGTCTTCGACGGTAATTCGGGCCATAATTCCTCTCGTGTGCAACTTTTGTCCGCAGGCTACTGATTCCTCTATGATACCATTATTCAGCGGGATCCTTATGGCTTGTAACATACTGAAAATAATGGATCGGGAAAAAGTTGCACACGGAATGTCATTCTAGGAGTCTGTCCGACTTAGGACAATTCTACTGCGGAAAAGCGGATATCGGCCAAAATTTACGAAAATCTTCGTGAACATGTTAGCGCTTCACGCCAAGGCCGACAGGGGCTGGGCCTTGATTCGCGCATCGGATTTTCCAGGATCTTTGTTCTTCCGATACCTTAGGCGATTTCTATCAAAGAACATACCAGCTTGCTTGTCCTTTTGTCCGTTTTCTGCGTTACGTCAACAGTTACATAGAACGACTATGCGCCTGTTGCCGCGCCTTGAATACG
>JABDQX010000359.1 GCA_013042035.1 Gammaproteobacteria bacterium | reverse complement strand
GACCAGGAGTAGGGTCGATAAGGCAAGTAATTTATACATGGGGAAATTCAACACGAATAATTGATGAGATTGCCAAAAATACGTCATTGGGGTAACTTTCTCCAATGGTACTCGTAGAGTGCTCCATTTTTACAGAAGCAATCACCGTAGGTTCTTCCGATGACAGCAATTGCGTTCGACACACTTAGATTCGCGGGACACCTGACATCCGCTGGTGTACCGGAAAACCAGGCAAAAGCTCAAACCGAGGCATTGACCGAAGCGCTCTCCGGTGCCGACCGAGAGTTGGCGACGAAAAACGATGCCGCTGCGTTGCGCTTGGAAATGCGCGAGATGGAACATCGTTTAACCATCAGGATGGTCGGCATCGCCTTCGCCCAGACCACCTTAACGGTTGCCCTGCTCGGCCTTATGCTCAAATTGCTGGTTTCTTAGAGGGCGCTCCAAGATTTCGCCCCGCGCAGCGGAGCCATATGATTTTGCGAAGCAAAATCATCATTCCACCAACACATAGGGTGCCCAATAGCGCGGATCCCGCCGTCTTTCATCCTTACTATTGATCCAGGCAAGGCGCGTCTTGTGCAAGGCATCGGCGGGAGACGGATTGCTACCGGTCAGCGCTACGTAGAAGTCCTTCATAAAATCCTTCGCCAGGGGATCGTTCAGGGGCCAGAGGGTCATCAGGATATTCTTTGCTCCGGCGATGCGAAAGGCCCGGGTCAGACCATACACCCCCTCGGAATAATCCACTTCGCCACGGCCGGTGTCACAGGCCGAGAGCACCACCAGATCCGTCCCTTCCAGGTTCAGATCCCGCACCTCCATGGCGTAGAGGATGCCATCCTCACCATCCGGGCCTTTTTTCCCTTTTGCACCAAGGTTCGCCCCGGCGAGCGCCAGCCCACCCAGGGTCATGGGGCGTTCGGTCTCCCCACTTCGCTCCGAGAGAAAAAAGCCATGGGTGGCCAGATGCAGAATATGCGGCGGCGTGGCGGCGGGGGACAAGAGATGTTTCAGCCGCCCTTCGCTGGCCGTTCGGCCTTCCCAGCGACGGGTGGTGCGGTCAGGATAATCGGGATGCGTCCGGAATTGCTCGATGGCCCGAACCTCCGGGCCGGTGTGTTTAAGCGCATTGAATTGACCGTGCTCCTCCCGCAGCCGGTTCGCGACCACCAATGAAACTTGCGTGGCTTGGGTCGAAAGCGCTGTACCGGGAGGATGAGAGGAAAGAGCCGTGGCAGGGGTCGAGCGAAGCGATCCCCCAGCAGTCGGGAATTGATCGTAATCCACCCCACCGATGAGTAGCTCATAGGTTATCCTTGGGCGTGCATCCACCTTTTTCGACGACGGTGGTGGATGCGCCTCGCTCATCGCGGAAGGTGGATGCGGCCTTACGGCCTTATCCACCCTACCATCGCGCACCAAATCCCGTCCGGCGCGCACCTGATGCAACACCTGACGCTCGGTCCAATACCGCCCATCCGGCAGCACCAGCCGGGTAAAGGCCATCAAATCCAGCATCCCGTCCGGGGCGAGATAGAGGTGTTCGTATTTGGCCAGCTCCCCATTCAGTTGCCCGAACAATGTGGCATAGAGTTCTTTGGCAGCGGCTTTGGACCCCAAAGCGCGCAGCTTGGCGAATTGCTCGGCGACCAACCTTACCGGCCCGAGGTCTTTGAGGATGGGCGCGTCTCCCTGTTCCGGGATAAAGAGCGCCAGCCAGCGGTGTTCATCGCTGAGCTTACCGGTCTTGAAATTCGCCGGCTGAAAGGCCCGCAGGGAAAGGAAGGCGGAACCGGGCGGCAACGCGGCCTGTACCTGCCGCCAATCCATGTTGCGGCTCGCCCGTTCGGTCTGGAATTCTTCGCTGATTCCGGCGAGTTCCACTTCCCGTTCTTCTATCCGGGCGCGGGCGGCGTCGATGGCTTCACTATCAGCTTGGGGCAGATTCACCAACCGGCTGTAGTCCGTCCGTGCCTGGGCGAGTCGCACCGCCTGCGCCTGTATCTTCTGGTCCGGGCTGACCCGCGCCAGATGTGCAATCAGGGCATCGCCTTCTCCCGCCAACCGCTTCCAACGCAGCAAGACATTAGCGGCGAGAGCCACCGCCTCCCGCTTGCGTTGCCCCGAAAGGACTGGGGGCTCGCGCCCGGAGCTCTCGACCCTAGCCACCCCCAACGTAAACACCGCATCCTGGAATGTGGATTTAGAGCGCAACCACTGGAGGCGCACCTGCTCCGACAGGGTGCTGCTGAGTTGGGCATTGACGAACCCTTGCAGGCGCGCATCCATCCGGCGCAGCTCCGCCAGGGCCTGGAGAATCTTGCCCTCCCCGACATAGGTGCTGGCCAGATTGAGTTGCATTTTCAGGGTATTCGGGTGCCCTTTCCCCAATACGCCCTCGCTGGCCTCCAGGGTACGCCTGAACAGGGGCTCGGCCTCTCCGTAGTGGCCCTGGGACCAATACAGAAAGGCCAGGCTGTTGAGGCTGGTGAGGGTATCCGGGTGATCTTTGCCCAATACGCGCTCGCGGGCTTCCAGGGCACGTTGGTATAGGGGTTTGGCCTCCCCGTAGCGGCCCTGGGCCTGATACAGCACGGCCAGGTTGTTGAGGCTGTGGAGGGTTTGCGGGTGATCTTTGCCCAATACGCCCTCGCT
>JABDQX010000356.1 GCA_013042035.1 Gammaproteobacteria bacterium | reverse complement strand
AACCAGGCAGGTGTCGCGCCGGCATCCTTCAGACGGCGCAGGGATTGGGCCAGCGCCTGTCGACCCAGAGATTCCGGAGATTGTGCCTGCGTAGGATTCCGTACAGTCGCGACCGCCGTGACGATCTCCCGGTCGTCGGGAACCTGTAACAAGGCGGCATCGTCCCCTATACCAAGCACGACATCTTCCCGATTCGCGGTTCCATCGGAAAAAAAATACTCAATCAGCTCGAATTCATGCATGAACTTCCCTCAGTCAGCGAAAAATACGCTAGAATAGTCTGCTTCACAAAATTATAAGAATAAAAACCCAGATACCAACCCATTGAAAAAACCAAACCAACCTGCTCAGGGCGAAGAGTCTTCGAAAGCGTTGGATAAAAAACGGGACGAAGACTTGGCAAAAGACCGAGTGCTCATTTATCACCTGCGCGAGGTAATCAAAACGCGTGAAGCTGAGGGGACGGCTTTTCGGTTGGTGGTGCCCAGTCTCCAAATAGCCCTCGGCGAGAAAATTGCCTTGATCGGTCAAAGTGGTTGTGGCAAAAGTACGTTGCTGGATCTGTTGGCCATGGTGTTGCAACCGACCACGGTCGGTGCGTTTCGATTCCGTCCGGAGCCTGGCGCGCCTCCCCTGGATGTTGCCGCCGACTGGCGCCGGGGTCAATTGAACCATTTGGGGGATCTGCGCAGGCAACGCATGGGTTATGTCATGCAAACCGGTGGATTGTTGCCCTATCTGACGGTACGGGACAATATCAGTCTCTCGCGCAGGCTTCTTGGCATGCCGGACGACGGGACCGTCGAACAACTGGCTAAATCATTGGAGATCGAGCGTCATCTCAGCAAGCGCCCATCCTTGCTGTCGGTGGGAGAACGCCAAAGAGTCGCCATCGCGCGCGCGCTGGCCCACAAGCCATCCATCGTGATTGCCGATGAACCCACCGCACCCCTGGATCCCATCACGGCAAGAAAAATCATGACCCTTTTCATCAACCTCGTGGAGAAATTCCATATCACTGTTATCGTCGCCAGCCACGATTGGAATCACGTTGAAAAACTGGGGTTGCGCGGTCTGTCCCACCGGACGCGGCAACATGGCGATCTGACGGAAACCGTGGTGACTGGCTGATGTCCACGCAACGTTCATCCGGACAGCCACCCACCGGACTTGTCCACATATTCTGGCTTGCCTCTCGAGATTATGCGCATGAGTGGGTGATGTCGGGGTGTTTTGTTCTGGCCCTTGCCGCCGTACTCGCGCCGATGATGGTGTTGTTCGGACTCAAATTCGGCATCGTCGGCAGCATGATCGGGCAGTTGGTGGAAGAACCCAGGAATCGGGAGATCCGCTCCATAGGCAGTGGGCATTATGATGCCGCGTGGTTCGAAAGCGTCGCGAAGCGGCCCTCGGTTGGATTTATCATCCCGCGTACCCGAAATATTGCGGCGACCATTCAGCTAAGAAGCGAGAGCGCGCCGCGAATTATTTCGGTGGAACTGATTCCGACGGCCAAGGGGGAACCCCTGTTGCCTGCCGGGAAAGCCGTTCCAACGAACGCTGGCCAGATTGTGCTTTCCGAGTCGGCGACCAGAAAACTCAATATCAAGGTCGGCGATGTGATCGACGGGAGTCTCGTGCGCCGGTTCCAGGGAAAACATGAACGGGTACACATGGACCTTACCCTGATTGGCACGGCCTCCCACGCGGCTTTCTCCCGTGATGGTGGTTTTGTTTCCCTCGGTTTGATAACGGCCATCGAAGACTTTCACGATGGTCACGCCGTGCCGGCCTTTGGCTGGTCGGGTGACACAGCGCCGACGGCGCGGATATTTCCCAGTTTTCGGCTGTTCGCACGCAGCATCGACGATGTGGCCACTTTGCGTGATGATCTGATTACTCAGGGCCTTGATGTCAGAACGCGGGCTGTCGACATCGAAACCGTACAAGCGATTGATCGCAATTTTACGGCGGTCTTCTGGATTATCGCCATCATCGGCTTCATCGGTTTCTCCTTTTCCCTGGGTGCCAGCCTGTGGGCGAATGTGGAACGTAAACGCCGCGAACTTAGCGTGTTGCGGTTGGTTGGCTTTCGCACTGGCGATATCGTCTGGTTCCCTGTTCTGCAGGCCCTTTTCACTGCCTCGCTTGGCTGGATACTGGCAAGCGCCATCTATATCGGGGTCGAGCAAACCATCAACCATATGTTGATGCCGCAGCTTCAGGCGGGACAGGTGGTGTGCCGGTTGCTGGCCGAGCATTTCCTCATCACGGCGGGACTCACCTTATTTGCCGCCATATCCGCCGCGGCCCTGGGTGGGTATCGATCCGCCAGAATCGAGCCGTCGGAAGGGTTGAGGGATTTATAGCCCCGTGCGCAGGGGACAGGCTGCAAGAGAAGAGGGTGCGGAATTAGGCGATTGTCGGAAAAGAATATACCGGATTGCACGGTAATTTTGTTCGTATTCAAGGCGCGGCAACAGACGCATAGTCGTTCTATGTAACTGTTGACGTAACGTAGAAGACGGACAAAAGGACAAGCAAGCTGGTTGTTCTTTGACAGAAATCGCCTTATGCCAAGGCATCCAGCAACCCGACAAAATCCTCCGGCAACGGGCTATCGAACACACATGGCTCATCGGATACGGGATGGGAAAAGGACAAACGTCTGGCGTGAAGCGCCTGGCGTTTGAAACCACGCAGGATCTCCACTAACGCCTCGTCCGCCCCTTTCGGAATGAACAGGCGGCCACCGTAGGTGGGATCCCCCACCAGAGGATGGCCGATGTGGGCCATGTGTACGCGGATTTGGTGGGTTCGTCCGGTCTCCAGATTTATCTGAATATGGGTATGGGCGGAAAAGCGGCGTCGAATTCGATAGTGGGTAATGGCGGACCGTCCCCGGTTGGTGACAGCCATCCGGGTGCGATGAATGGCATGTCGTCCTACCGGGGCATCGATACATCCGCCGGACAGCATGGTGCCCACCACCACGCCATCGTATTCCCGCGCAATTCCATGGTCCTTGAGTAATTCCACCAACCGTTTGTGTGCCCGGAGCGTGCGGGCGACCACCAGCAGCCCGGATGTATCCTTGTCGATTCTATGAACGATACCGGCGCGGGGAATACCGGCAAGGTGTGGGTCATGGTGCAATAATGCGTTGACCAACGTTCCGCTTGGATTGCCGGCCCCGGGATGCACCACCAGTCCGACTGGTTTGTCGATAACGATAATCTCCTCGTCCTCGTACACCACGGCAAGCGGCAATGCCTCCGGCTCCCAGGTATCGTTCTCTTCCGGTTCGGCCACTAATCGAACCCGCTCTCCCCCTCGTGTCAGATCACGCGGACGAATCTCCCGCCCTTCCACGGTAATCCGGCCATTCCTGATCCATGCCTGAATACGGCCACGGGAATAGTCGGAAAATAGTTGAGTAAGCGCTTGATCGAAACGCATTCCGATCAGAGCGTCCGGGATGGTGGACTGGTGCTCAGACACCAGCGGAAACCAAGTTGACTCCGGCTTTCATCCCCACTGACTCGGCATACCGCCCGAGGCTTTGCGGGAAAGGTTTGTAAGCACCTGCCAAACACGCCACTGTCGATTGACTGATGCCCATCCGCTTGGCCACTTCCTGCCGGTTCAGATCCACCCTGGGGCGGGCCGCGAGCAATTCACGCGCTAAATTAAATTTAGGCGCCAATGTATTCCAGGTTTCATTGAGGTCAATGGTCACATCAGCTCCTTTAACCGTCGTTTTGTCAGATAGGTGAAACGATGTTGCGCGTCACGGATGAAAATACGTTAACCGCAATGAATGATAGTAATATCATGCAATCGATTGATATAATGTGAGGTTTGTCTACCAGCATCTGCTGGGGAAGAAGCGGATTTTCCGAACACCAACCCATAATGGGTTTTGGATAACCATTCGTCCCGCTTAACGGGACCTGATAATTTTGCTTGGCAAAATTATGTTTTTACGGTAACAAAAATGGAAAGAGTCATCAAAGTTGGAACCTTCGTTGGCCAGGGAACACTGGGCAAAGAGAGCGAATTCAAGGCAAAACACCCTTCTGTTGCGTCGCTTTTCGAAGCACTGAAGATCTCGAAGCCTACGATCGCGCTACCACAAATTTCAGCCTATCGGGCATCCACGCTACTGGCAACCCATTTAGGCGTGGAGTTCGATGTCGTATTGGGCCATTCCGTTGGCGAATACTCGGCGTTGACGGCAGCGGGGGTTATCCCCTCATCCGACATCGGTTCGAAAACCATCAGTATGCGGCAGGATTTGATGGATACCGTCAGCGTGGGAAAAAGACCTGCCGCCATGATAACCCCACATAAGGACGCCACCGAGGATCCGAAGGATTTCATCAAAATGGTGGAAGGATTTGCTGATCAGCACGAAGGGATCTCCATCGGCCTTTACAACAGCCCCACATGGCTGGTGATGGTGGGATCCGATGAGGCACTGGACAGTGCGCTCAAACAGGAAAAGCTGCCTTTTATCGCCAGACGGATTCCGTTGAAGGGGCCTTTCCATTCCGAAGAGCACTACAAGGAAGTCGCCGAGGAGCAATTTCGGGCGATACTGGAAAAGGACATGAAGGGATGGAATCCCATTACCAAGGATATCCCCGCAATCTATTCCAATGTGACCGGAAAGCGGTATCTGTCACAGGAAGACTTATTCGCGAATCTTGTTCGTCAGATGTATTCGCCGGTATTTTTTTCTCCAGCTATCGAGCGGATCTATCGAAGTGCCCGTGATATCGGTATGCAGGTGGATTTCTTCGATATCGGCCCGGGAGACAGATTCCTGTCGACATTAATACAGCAAACCCTTCGCGACAATGAAGGATACCGGGTAATCCCTATCAATACCGAAGAGCAGGCAACCGCCTATCGGATCGACGCTAAAAAGTATATTGAATCCTTGGGATGATGTCGCCATACATAAAGACGAAGAGCGCGATCCACTAAGAGGGTGCCTGAAAATTCCCGGGACTGGGGATTTTTCAGGCACTAAGTTCACGAAGAAGAAATGAAGGGCTTTTCATATTCTCCGCTTCGTGTCCTTCGCGGGCGGATTCTTTATTGACTGCGGTTTTTAAAGGGGAATCTTATACCCCGCCCCCGCCACCTCCCGAACCAGACGTGGTACCAGATAACCCGGCAACCGACGCCTAAGCTCCCTGATAATTTCCTTTGCCCGTTGC
>JABDQX010000345.1 GCA_013042035.1 Gammaproteobacteria bacterium | reverse complement strand
GCGTGGTGCTAACGCTGCTGACCGGGCCGGGTATAATCCAGCGATTGGACTTTGGCGGCTTCATCCTGCTTCGACCGGAGGTATTAGCCGCCGTGGTGCGGAAGTATCCGCACATGCTATCGATATTGAAAGCGTTTCTGGACTGGGGACGGATGTTTGGAAATTCTTCGTCGGTAACTTTTACTTCCATGTAATTCCTCATTAACTGTTTTCTCGACAATTAATGAGGAACTACTCACGAACCATGAACTTTAGTACGGCAATCGTACCGATAAAGTTAACAAGGGCATAAACCAGGGCAATATCAAGGAAATCCGGTCGATCAGTCATAAAACCGAACACCGCTATGACTAAAACAACCTTGGTCCCGAAGGAGTTTACGGCGAGAATCCTATCATAGGCCGTCGGTCCCAGCAGGGAACGGGCAAGAACCAATGCCATCGCCACCAGGAGAGCGATAATGGCTGCGGCAAACATTATGGAATATCCTCCAAGGCGCTGACTCGACGATCCATTTCACCGGTCTGCAAGTCCGCGATCGCCTCTCTGGTGAGGGCATGCACCAGAAATTGATTCTCCCGCACATCAACAGTAACCGTACCTGGTGTTCTGGTTATGGAGTTTGCATAGTTTACCTTGCCCACATCGGTCTTTTGACTAGTATGGATTTGCACCATGGTCGGGCTAATCGGATATCTCGGGTCGAGGACACGACGGCAAACATCAATACTGGATTTGATAATTTCACCGATGAGCCAAACCCAATACAGATAATAGCGCAGAAGGCCAATATGCATGTGAATGGCATCACCCTCATGCTCCGCCACGTCCATGCGCAGGGAAAGGTACACAACAAAGACAACAGACATAAGCCCGAACATCAATAGCTTGATGTCGAACATCCCCGAAAGGACAAGCCAAAGCGCGGATAGAACCAGGCTCAAACTGATTGCGCCAGATAATTTAGTCATTATGCCAAAAGTTTTTCGTATCTATCCTGGAACCGCGTGGGTAACGGGGGCCGGTCAAGTTTCTCACCAAACAACGTAGTGTTGCTTTTTACTGACCTGTCTACTTGCTGATAATCACGACCAAACCCGTATGAACCGGGCCTTGCAATATTATTGGATTTTTCCAGACACTGAAGTGCTTTATCCTGATCACCGACAAGATGATACACAAAGGCCAAATTTATCCAGGAGTGCTGATCCTCGGGGGCGCATCTGATTGCATTCACATAACACTCAATGGCCCGTATTAGAAGATCCCAATTCCATTCCTGCCGGCTAAAAGCGATATCCCACTGGCGAATATAAGCCATTCCTTCCTGTTTGTAGCTCTCACCCGCCACCCTGTCGAATCCCGATTTGGTTACCCCTGACAAAAGTGCCGAAACCACGCCACCCATATTAACCGCCATCGCGGTCTCATCAAGTGCTGCCGTGGTATCGCCGGGCTCATCCATGGCCAATTCCCGTTCCGCAGAGTTATCCTTACCATGGACCATGGCATCCGCACCGGCCATGGTATCGGTTACGGTATTTTTAGTGAAAGTATCCTCTCCAGCATAGCTGGAACCAAAAATTTTTGATTCGTTTTGTCGAGGCTTTTCGAAATAAGAAACTATGCCGTCACCCTTCTTAGCATTCTTGCTGTTTACAGCACCTTCCCTGCGCACAATTGCCGTTGTGCCAATTGCGGTAAAAAACGAAACAACCGTAACAAACCCCACCACCCACAAAGCTACCAACATCGTTAAATCCATATCCATGCCCTAGTGCCGCACACCGCAACTATTTTCGATTATGCTAATACTTTGCTAACGCAATACAACTGCCGGAGGAAACGATACCGAAAGTAAACATGGCAAGTGAACCGAATGCGATCGCCTCTGGGGTTAGTAATATATCCTGGCCGGGAGTACTTGTGATATAAGCAAACCCAAGCGATGCCAGAACAAGAACGATAACGCACCCACCTCCTGCAACCAGCTTGGCGAACAAAATGCTTTTGCCGCTACCACTCAACACACCAAGCGCCGCACCGGAGATTGCCGCGGTTATCAGCAAGGGTTCTCCATGGGAGCATGAGGCGATCAACAATGCCATCGGTTCACTGCCCAAGAGCTGGTATAGATTGAACCAGATCGGCAGCAGCGCCATCACAATGCTAAAAATGAACCAGCGGGTCAGTCTCGCAACCATATTGTGGATTTCCCAAGATTCAAGCTGCTGCGGCTATTCCTTATTTATCGACGTAATCGTACTGCCCATCACGCCACTCATAGACAACATAGCCTGGTGCCTGTACATCACCTTTCTCATCGAATGTAACTTTGCCAAGTACTGTATCAAAGCTGCCCTGCCTTAATTCCGTAATAAGCCCATCAAGCTTCGTCGAACCGGCGCGTTCCACAGCCTGTGTAAAAACTTGCACTGTACCATAGGTATATAACGTATAGCCTTCCGGTTCATAACCTTGCGCCTGAAAACGACTGACCACATCCTTGGCAATAGGATTCTTTCGAGGATCCGGACTAAAGGTCATCAGGGTCCCTTGTCCGGCTTCTCCAGTGATGCTCCAATACTCCTGATTAACAACGGCATCACCGGACATGACAACAGCCTCCATGCCCTGGTCGTTGGCCTGGCGGACAATCAAACCAACATCCTGATGATAGCCGCCAATGAAAATGATGCCAATTTTGGCCAATTTCATCTTGGTTACCAACGCTCTAAAGTCTTGATCACCGTGGGTATAGGATTCGTACATCGTCTCCTGTTTTCCACGTATCCGCAATTGTTTTATGGTCTCGTCCGCCAGCCCCTTTCCGTAAGCGGTTTTGTCATGAAGAATGGCAATATTGGTATCCGCGAAATGATCCGCAATGTAATCGCCCACCAC
>JABDQX010000338.1 GCA_013042035.1 Gammaproteobacteria bacterium | reverse complement strand
GTGGTTAGATGCAAGGCGCGCAAGTGCAGACATAGTGACCTCTTTCAAACTTGCGCAACGCAGCAGGTGGCCGCTTTTTGCCTCGCCCGAAGGGAGCCCTATAAACACACCAAGGCGGCGTTACAGCTCTTGGAAATAGCTCGCTATTCCCTGCTAGCTGTGCCTTGCCTTGGCGCGTTTCTCGGGCTCTGAACTCTTGAAATAAGATCGAACGCGGCACTAAAGCATGTCTGGAAAATCCCCGGTCTACCGCGGCGACCGGGAATTCTCAGACACGCTCTTAAAGCTTCAGATCGAACGAAGGTAATTTTTTCGCTATGGCGATGTTCTTCAACTGGACGTAATCCGGCAGACCATTTTTATATGGCGGGTAATCCTCGCCTGCGATCAGGGGCTGCAGGTAACGCCGACATTTTTCGGTGATGCCAAAGCCGTCTTCGCTGATAAAGTCATCGGGCATCATCTTTTCGACATTGGCTACATCCGCGAGATTGGCGGCCCCGATCTCCCAGGTATACGGTTCATCAGCAGTACGCACGATGGTCGGCATCATTGCCGTTTTACCCGATAGGGCAAGCTCCACCGCTGCCTTGCCAAGGGCGTAGGCCTGTTCCACGTCGGTTTTCGACGCGATGTGCCGCGCGGCCCGCTGCAGGTAATCGGATACCGCCCAATGGTATTTGTAGCCGAGTTTCTCACGAACCAGATTCGCGACGACCGGGGCGGCCCCACCGAGCTGCGCATGGCCGAAGGCATCCTTGACGCCGGCATCGGAGAGAAATTTGCCTTCCGCATTCTGCACGCCTTCCGATACCACGATGGTGCAGTATTCGTATTTTTTGACGGTTTCATCCACCCGGGCGAGGAATTTCTCCTCATCGAGCTTACGCTCCGGGAACAGGATAATGTGCGGACCATCCCCTTCTTTTTCCACGGCGAGCCCACCAGCGGCGGCGATCCAGCCAGCGTGACGTCCCATGACTTCCATCACGAATACCTTGGTGGAGGTTCTGGCCATGGAAGCGACATCGAACCCGGCCTCGCGGATGGAGACGGCCACATATTTTGCCACGGAGCCGAAACCGGGGCAGTTGTCGGTAATGGGCAGATCGTTATCGATGGTTTTGGGAACCCCGATGCAGGTGATGGGGTAACCCATGGTCTCGCCCAGTTGTGAAACCTTGTGAGAGGTATCCTGGGAATCCCCGCCACCGTTGTAGAAGAAGTATCCGATATCGTGGGCCTTGAAGACTTCGATCAATCGCTCGTACTCGGCTTTGTTTTTCTCGAGTCCTTTGAGTTTGAAGCGGCAGGAGCCGAAGGCGCCGGAAGGGGTGTGCTTGAGGGCCGCGATGGCGGCATCGGATTCCTGGCTGGTGTCGAGAAGGTCTTCGGTCAACGCGCCAATGATGCCATTGCGACCGGCGAGTACATTGGCGATTTTGTCCGGGTGTTTGCGCGCGGTCTCGATGACACCGGCGGCTGATGCGTTGATGACGGATGTCACGCCCCCGGATTGGGCATAAAAAGCATTTTTCGGCATGGTTGGTCCCCTTATTGTCTTTTTAGTGGTTCCGGAAAAAGTTGTACACGGGATTAATCGGCAAGTTGGGAAAATCCTTTATCTTTTACTTCCGTTAGCGTGCGTTCGTGGTCTGCCTGGGTCTGCAACAGACTAACCGTACATTCGGCCAAATCATCGTATTCCGTGCGTCCGGTGCCGAACATGTCTAATTCCCGACCGAAAAACTGGCACCGATATTGATTTTCCCCGGTTTTCATGATCACGAAATTCATGTTGTTTTCTTGCCAGAACACCGTGTTACAGGAGGTCAGCTCTATTGTGTCGGGATTCAGCCGACATTCGGTATCGGCCTGTTCCAAACGAACCTCCTTTCGGAATCGTTCATTGACGGCGGATTGTATCGTCCAAATCTCGGTGTCCGTGAAATCAGGTGCCTGCATCATGGTCATATCAACCTGTCCCGTGTTGTGGTGGGGGGCATTATAGTGCTTAGAGGTTCAGAGGTACACGGTATGATTTTCCGAACACCGGATATGAAAAAACCAAAACTAACCGATCGGTTATTATCCAAGGATAAACAAGGTCCTATCCTGCGTGATCCGGCCACTTTCTGATATTTATTTCCGGTTAATTTACGCAGTTCCTGAGCAGGATTGGCCAACCGGTCCGGTTCTCTGAACTTTTTCGTATTTTGTTTTTTTGCCGCTCCCGGTATCTGCAATCCTTTCTCGACAGCCGACAGGTCGCCCAAATACCAGCTCTCCAACTCATGGCACACAATCCTGACCAGGGCTTCCGGCTTTCCCGCGTCTCGGCAAATATTGACCAGTCCGGCTTTGATATCTTTGCAATTGCCGCTGTCTTTGTCGCGCAACACAACGAAAGATGCATCGAGCGCTTTCCAACCCCGCAATTTCCTCGGCAACTGCTTTTCCATGTCCTGTTTGCCCTCGAATGTGACATAGCGAGGAACAACATTTCTATCCGACAAAAGCTTTGGAAGCAGGCCTTCCAACATCGCCTTAGCAGAAGGTTCCTCCAAAAAAAAGACCAACTGCTTTATCACGGTTCGACACCTTCAAAAAAGCCCTGCTTCCAAAGGTATCCCATCTGATCGCCATCGGCCATGAAGGCTGCGATCTGCTTGTCTTCGCGCGCCCGGCGGATCTCGGTATAACCTGCCCTCTTGACCAACCAGAATACCTCATCAAGCTCGATCGCATTGAGAAAATCGGGTGAATGGGTGGAGACGAAAACTTGCCCGCCATGGTCGGCATAGGTGCGAAACTCTTCCGCCAGTTCCCACAATAATTTTGGATAGAGTTGATTTTCAGGTTCTTCGACGCACAACAGAGGATGCGGTTCCGGGTCATAAAGAAGAACCAGATAGGCAAACATCTTGATCGTGCCATCGGATACATATTTATCGATGAACGGATCGCGAAATGCGCCATCCTGGAAACTGAGCAACAACCTGCCATCCGGTGTGGGCACAGGTGTCACGGCGCTGATACCCGGCACACGCTGTGTCATGATATCGACGATTTTCTCGAAAGTTTCCGGTGCGTTTTCATGGATATTCCGGGCGACCAATTGTAGATTGTCGCCGGTGATGGAGAGGTGCTCATCTTCGCCCGCGGCATCTTTGCTGCCGCGCGCCAGATTGATATGGAAATCGGAAACGTGCCAGTTTTCGATCAGTTGCCGGAAGGCATTGGCGGCCTTGAACCGTTCGAACTGCCCCAGTCCTTTGATAGCAAGAACGTCCGAGCCGACAGACTGCTTTTCACGATCAAGCTTTTCATCCTGTTTATCGACATCCTCTTCATTTGTGACGGCGTACCCACTACCTTCCGAAAAATCAAGAAAATGGAACGGGGAACCATGAACGCCACGTTTATACCGCAGTATCTCACGTGTAACGATAGGCCTATTGTTTTTCTGTCCGATATTGATAATGTAAGTTACCAGTCGACTAATATCGGCAATCTTCATACGAAACTGTATTTCGATTTCGATCAAAGAATCCGGGTCGGCTCCCCGACTGATTACCTGAGAAAATCCCCCACGGGTTTGCAGCGCTCGCCGAACGTTGAAGGTAAGGCAATCCTTCAGAAAACCGAACACATCGAAAAGCGTGCTTTTTCCTGTTCCATTAGCCCCAACCACAACGCAATAATCCGGAATATCCGGCATCCGCGCGTCTTTGAAGCTCTTGAAGTTTCTTAATCTGATGGATTCGATATGCACTACCACTGCCCCACAAGCTGGACTTCCGCTACCAGCTCGACACCGAATCGCGAGAATACTTTATCCTTCGCCAGTTCCATCAGCGCACGGACATCGGATGCCTTCGCCCCGCCAAGATTAAGGATGTAGTTCGCGTGGGCGGGTGATATTTCGGCGTTTCCTATCCTGCGCCCTTTCAATCCGCACAGATCGATCAGCCGACCCGTGGGGTGGTTATGATCGTTGGGTACATTGAAAAAAACACAACCTGCCGTCGCACCGGTAGGTTGCCGAGCGTGCGCGCCGGTGAATGCGTCCTGGGGTTGCGCGATCTCGGCGTTGAAGAGTATTGCCGTCCGGCGCGCCCGCCAGGTACGGTATTGTTGTAGCCGTTCCCTGACCGCGCCGACCGAGTCACGTTGCATCTTCAGGCGCAACCGCGTGATGACCAGGGAATCTTTTTCAAGCCGGCCGGCATCAATACCGGTATAAGTAAAGCCACACTCACTATTGAGCAGCGTTTTTCGTTCGCCGCGCCCGGTAAGGACTTCGACATCCGCCACGAATTCGCTCAAGTAGCAGTCGGTTTTTCTGGTTTCCCGCAAACCATCGTACTGGTCGAACTGCCTTGCGTTTCTGAACCTGACATTCTGGCGCGCGCCCCCACCCATGGTTCCGGGGATGGATTGGAGAAATTCACAACCGGTCAGCCCGTACTGACTGACATCCACAACAAACTTTGGCATGGGATAGCCGCTGTCGACCAATACGAACCGGCTATCCACTGCTTCGTCACCCGCCGATTCATCATCCAGGGAAAATTCGGAACTCTTGTTCCTGATGGTGACACCCCGAATACCGCGATCCGAGACAAGAATGTTGCTGCCCGCACCGAGCAGAAAAAACGGAACCTGAAACTCTCTACAGATATTGACGGCATGAATCAATTCATCGGTTGTTTTCGCAATCGCAAAAACATCCGCGGGACCCCCGATCCTGAAGGTGGTATGGCGGGCCATCGGTTCATTGGTCGCCACGACGGCAACCGCCTTGGCAAGCTCGTTTGCGATGGTTTGAAGGGGGAGTTCCGGCATTGTTTTGTTCAGGATTTTCCGAACAAGGGGCTATCGCCCGCTTATTTCCGTCAACCGCCGGCGGTCCCGCTTGGTGGGTCTCCCCTCACCCCGTATACGCTCGATCCTTTCCATTTTCCGCTGTTCGGTGGCGCTTTCCCGGTTGGCGATGCTTTCCGGGGTTTCCTGATAAAGCAGGACGGCTTCGGGAGCGGGGCGGCGCTGTTTTGAAATGCCCTGTACGATGACTTCCCATTCCATGGGACCGCGCCTGATTCGAACCTTTGTCCCGGAACGAACCAATCTGGCGGGTTTGACGCGTTGTTCTTCCACATGCACTTTTCCGCCGGAGATGGCCTCGGAGGCGAGGTTTCTTGTCTTGAAGAATCTGGCTGCCCACAGCCATTTATCGAGTCGTTGACTCTCGGGAGAGGTGCTGTCCCGTGTGGCGCTATTCCCCATGGGAACGCTACTCTACTAGAATGAATAATGGGTGATTGAGATTGGATAATTGGCAACGGACAATCGGAATCGATTCCGGCCCGACCATGCCGGACCGGAATTCGGAAGGCGTTTCGCCGGATTCGGTCACCTGGAACGGTTGCCACCGTAAAAATCCGGGTTTACCCGGATCTCCACAGCGCGGTCCTACAGTACCATTGGTGATCGCGGCTACTTTCCCACCCAATTTCCGAAATTGGATTGTTCTTTGTTCTCGCCGTCTTCGTAACCGGCATTGTATGCCTCGTTGACGCGCTGCTCTTCCCGTTTCGGGTTTTGGATATAGCCACCTATCCAGCCTTGGATATATTCGTTGCTTACGCCCATTTTTTCCATTTTATCGACGCTGTCGTAGTACTCTTGATTCACTTGTTTAACTCCCAATTTAACGCCCAATCAGTTACCGTTTCGCGCGCAATTTCCCCGGATTCATTATTTTCAATCGGATTTTCAGTCTATTATGAGCAGAAAATAGCCCTACTGAAAAATAGCCTCATCAAAGAATCAGCCGCTTACGGGAAAAAGTTCCACACGGAGGCAGAACGGTAATTATCCATACCCACTCCCTCGTCAGCAAGTATTCTTTGTATCGTGGGAATTTTGAACACAACGGCGGCAAATGCAAAACCCGAATTGTGCTTCAACCAAACACGCTCTTGGTTCCGGCTGTATCGGGTTGGGATTGTGCGCACCACAATCATACCCCCTCCAGATACGCGGCCCGCACCGCCTCGCTGGCCAAAAGCTCATCACCGGTTCCGGACATCACCATGCGTCCATTTGCCAGCACAAAACCCCGCCCGGCAAGCTTGAGTGCATGGTAGGCATTTTGCTCCACCAACAGAATCGCAATCTTCTCCTGTTGGTTAATTTCCTGAATGATGCTGAAAATTTTTTGCATCAACATCGGCGCAAGACCAAGGGAGGGTTCATCCAACAACAAAAGCCGTGGATGGCCCATGAGTGCGCGGCCAATCGCCAGCATCTGTTGCTCTCCCCCGGAAAGCGTCCCGGCCCGCTGGTGGCACCGCTCCTTCAATATGGGAAACCGCGCGAAAACCCGCGTCAGGTCTTCTTCCCTATCATAATGCCCCGGATCCTTATGCCCCTGGACAGATATCGACCCCATTTGCAGGTTTTCCAATACACTCATGCGGGAAAAGATCCGCCGGCCTTCCGGCACCAGCGCGATCCCTCGGCGAATGATTTCATGGGTGGGCAGATGGGTAATGTCTTCTCCATTGAAGAGAATCTCTCCCGTCGCTGCCCTGGGATTGCCACAGATGGTCATCAGCAATGTCGTCTTTCCCGCCCCATTGGCACCGATCAAGGTAACAATCTCTGCCTTCGAAATGACGAGATCGATGTCACGCAGCGCCTGGATTCGTCCGTAGCGGCTGGAAAGGCCATGGATGGATAGAGGTGGGGGGGGCGAGGCCGAAGGCATTGGATCGTCAGCGACTTTAAGAGCCTGTTTGGTTAAAGGGTATCGTAGCGAAAAAGTGGGAAATCGAGGCCATTTTTTCGCAAATTCGAGGTCAATAGTGAACTATTGGCCAAGAATTTGCGCAAATCATGGACCGATTCTACCGCTTTTGCAGCCGATATCACTTTAACCAAACAGGCTCTAAGCCCGGTTCTGTTCCGATTGAAATGTTTCAAGGCACGGTCCGGTTCACACAGGCAGGTTACGGAAAAATGCACACGGAGGGATTTTAGGTGATTACCGGAAAAGAATATACCGGATTGCGGCGTATTTTGTTCGTATTCAATGAGCATTCTGAGTACATTTTTAACCCAGTTAGGGAGCGCAAGGTGAGTTTTGCATACAGCTCAACCTTATCGATTTCCATTTCGGCGCATGGGTTTACACGCACGAACCGGATCGGTGCTATCCTTGTTGTTAATACGTTGCAACAGTTAGTTCTACTTTGTCACATTACACACTGGCCCTTGTCATCTCGACCGTAGGGAGAGATCTTTGAGTCCAGTAGAGGTTTTTAACTACAGGATTTCTCGCTTCGCTCGAAATGACAGCCCCCTATTTAACCAAAAAATCAGGTGCAGCGAGGCATTGATTGAAAAGTGACAAAGTAGAATTAGGTAGGAGGTCTTTAAATTATGCCGAATTCAGTCGCCATTCCCCACCTCGACAGCACACGGGATGATTTCGAGGAACGTCTTGCTGGTCTTACGTCCTTTGACGGAGATGGAGACCGGGCAGTTGAGCGCGCCACTGGCGATATCGTCGCGGACATACGGCAGCGAGGAGATGAAGCGCTCCGCGAATATACCAATCGCTTCGACCGGCGCGAAGTTGCCGACTGTGGTGAATTAATTCTACCGGCATCGCGTCTGTCGAGCGCTCATGCCGCTATCGATGCTGAACAACGCACAGCCCTGGAGAACGCCGCCGGGCGTATCCGCGCGTATCACGAGCACCAGAAACAACAATCATGGCGATACGAGGAAAGCGGCGTAACCCTGGGACAACGGATTACGCCCATCGAGCGCGTGGGGTTGTATGTTCCCGGCGGCAAGGCGGCCTATCCCTCCTCGGTCTTGATGAACGCCATCCCGGCCAAGGTGGCTGGAGTTGCCGAGCTCGTCATGGTGGTGCCGGCCCCGGATAGCGAGTTGAATGACATGGTCCTGGCCGCGGCGTGGATCGCGGGTGTGAAGCACGTGATCACCATTGGCGGGGCACAGGCCATCGCGGCGCTTGCCTATGGGACGGCCTCCGTCCCGCGCGTGGACAAGATCGTCGGTCCCGGCAATGCCTATGTGGCAGCGGCAAAACGTATGGTATTCGGCGCGGTAGGCATTGACATGGTGGCCGGTCCCTCGGAGATCGTAGTGGTTTGCGATGGGGATACCGACAGTGATTGGATCGCCATGGATCTATTTTCCCAGGCGGAACACGACGAAGACGCGCGCGCGCTTCTACTGTCTCCCGACAGGGCATTTCTTGATCGCGTGGCGTCGTCCATCCGGCGATTGCTGCCGACCATGACCAGAGCCGAGATCATTCGTACTTCTCTCGGCAACCGAGGCGCGCTGATTGCGGTTAGGGACCTGGATGAAGCGGCCCGTATCGTCAACCGCATTGCCCCGGAGCACCTGGAGCTGTCGGTGGC
>JABDQX010000336.1 GCA_013042035.1 Gammaproteobacteria bacterium | reverse complement strand
CGGTAATTTTGTTCGTATTCAAGGCGCGGCAACAGGCGCATAGTCGTTCTATGTAACTGTTGACGTAACGCAGAAAACGGACAAAAGGACAAGCAAGCTGGTATGTTCTTTGATAGAAATCGCCTTATCTGACGGATCGCCATGGAACCACCCCCTGTTCCCGCTTGAATCGTTCAGGGGCTTTAAGAATAACCATTTTATCAACCGGTTCCGGAACCGATTCGGCAACTATCTCCGGCCCGAAAGCCGCTCTCGGCCCCGCATCCCGCACGATCCGGGTGTCCCTGCCCGCAGCCCCCTTGTCCGAATTATCCCCCTGCCGATTCCCTGCCGCATGGACGATGAGCCGCCGTTGTTGCTCCCCCGTAATTTGCGCCCGATAAACGCGGCCGATGTCGTCCAGGGTGATGGCGCGCACCGCTTCTGCCTTGCGTTGGCGTGAGTCGAAGCTCCCGTACCCCTGGTCTATCTCTCGCCAATACCGATCGGAGCGCACGCTGAGGCTTTCTTCGTGTTCGAGAATCTCGGCAACAAGCGCCGTTTTGTGGCGGTCGAACTCGGTTGGTTCCATGGCGCCCAACACCTTTGTGAAATCAGTCAGGAAACGTTCCACATGGGCCGTAAGCGTCCCGGGATCGGTATGGGGCGATTGAACCAGAAACATGAGTCCGGGAACCTCCAGGAGGGGGTATGCACTCGCTAAGACGACGTATCCCAGTTGTTGCTCGGTCCGCAGCGCGTTGAAAAAGGCGCTTTTCATGAGTTGCCCCAGCAACGCCATTTCGGCAAGTTCCCTAAAGCCGCGATTTTGCCCTTGAAAATAGACAGCAACAGCGGTGTCATGGTGATAGGGCGTTATCCTTCGCAAATAAGAAGTATCCTGAGTCAGTTGGATAACCTGCCCCCGTGGAACACGGACCGGTTGCACGCCCCGGAGCAATCGGGCTTTCAGAAGCTCCCCCATGGCCAGCGCATCGGTTTTGTGTACATTGCCGTGGGACAACGCCACCAGGGAAAGTCGCTCGAAGAGTTTCGGCACGAATGCGCGCAGATCCGATAGTGCCACGGGCGCCAGGGCGGCAAGACGGGCGTCCGGCGTCCAGCGAGGTTTCAGGAGGAGATCGTACAATTCGGCGATCGTCCGGCGATAGGGTACTTGTTTGCGTTTGTTGCGCAATTTACGTGTCAATTTTTCCTTGGCGATCCGGAAGCGCTTTTCATCGAGATTCGGTTGTCCGAGAACATCCAGAACACGCGCGAGCAGCAGCGCCTGTTTGTCGTGGTAACCTTCGATACGGATAGAAATGCCTCTCAGATGCGAATAGATCTCGTACTCGAGCCCCGCCAGATCGGCGGGGTAAGTAAACTCTGTGAGCAGATCCTTGACTTGGGCGATCAATAGATCGGTGAGCACCGAATGGGTGGGGGTGTCGTTAGCCACCGGCGACCGAATGCTCACGTAAAAATCCGCCCGCGGCATCCGATAGGTGGCGTCCTGTTGGAACCAAATCTCCAAACCTGGCGTATCGACGATGCGAACGGGTTTGTGTTCGGGATTGCCGATGGATTTTAGCGACAGATCCTGGGGAACAAAGGGGTTCGGCGCCGGGAGCGCCGGGCACGGCGGTGTCGTGCTTTGATTGTCCCGCCGGGGCGGCGCCGTGTGTGCTTGCCGATGGTCGATCACCGTATTCATGGCACAAGGTGCTGTTTGCCCAGTGGCGCCACCGGTCCGCCACTGCTCGATGAGAGCAGGTTCGATGGCCGCCACGCGATAGGGTGCCTCGAACCAAGGTGTCCTGGACCAGGACGGGGATGATTCGGCCGGCGTATCGGGCGCGGCGTCGGGGTTGGCATCCGGATCGGTGACCATGATCAAAACATTGTCCGGCGTCAGCATGGAAAGATACTCTCGGATCAAGGCTTCATCGTAGTCTTCCAGACTCGATGATCCTCGCAGGATATCCGGCGTGGGGTATTCGTGGATGAGATCGGCAAGGGTGCTGACGTAGTCGATTGGCGGCAATCTTTCCTGAAACAGGAAATCGATATTCGCCAATTGCGAAAGTTCCCGGAACAACCACTCGCGGACGCCCCGAGCCTCGATGAGCGCGATGCTTCTGAAAACAAGGCCGATGATCGCATCGCGATTTTCCATTCCCTTTTCAGTCAGGCCAATGGAAACGCTAAACAGGGCGCTGTCCCGATGGTTATGGGCGACCCCGGCATTGAGGGCCTCGGCCCAGCCACGTTGCTTCAACACCGACAACAAACTCCCCTTGCCCTCGTGCCCAATGATATGCGCGATGTAATACAAAGGTTTTGTTTTGTAATGGCGCGTCAAGGGAGGGACGGGAAACGACAGTTTGAGTTTACGCCGTTCTTTCACCGGCTTGGCAATGGTGCGAACCGGCAGCCGATCCGGGGTGAACATCGGCGCGGTTACCCTGGGGGGGGCCGCCCCCAAATCGGGAACCGCCGAGAACACATCCCGCACCCACTGCATCAATACCTCGACCGGTTCCTTGCCGAGAACAACCAACCCCATCAGATTCGCCGAGTAATACCGCCGATAGAAGGCAACGAGATCCTCCCGGACATTGCCACCTTCCCCATCGGACAACGTCGCAAGATTACCCACCCTGAACCGGGAAAACGGATGACGAGGATTCATCATCTGTCTGGTAATCGCCATTTCGCGCCAGCCGTCATCCTTTCTTTTTGAATGGAATTCGGCATCCACCGCGGATCGCTCCCGATGCACGTAGGCCTCGGCAAAGGCCGGCGCAATAAAAAACTGCCCGAATCGATCCAGGGCTTCGGGCAGATGGTCCTTGTCCACATCGAAAAAATAGTTGGTATGTTCCGCGCCCGTATAGGCGTTTTGTTTCCCGGCATGTTTTGTGATGAAGGTTTGAAAAGCATCCGGCGCCGGGTACTTGCGTGTCCCTAGAAACAGCATGTGTTCCAGGAAGTGGGCAAGTCCCGGACGATCATCGGGTTCGGCATTGCTACCGACGAAAACATCCAGGGCGGCGGCGGCCTTGTCGGTTCGCGGATCGGAAATGACCAGCACCTTTAGCCGATTGGGTAACTCGAAAGCGGCATACTCGCGCGTGTCGTGGGGGGAGGTAACGATGGCGGTATCGCACCGGGCCGGTAGCGGAAGTACCAGCGACACGATAAACAGCAGGATGAATATCAATCGGGTATTGGTTTTCATGTCATGATTAACGGCTGCATTTTGATACGAATTTACCATTGTTTTCCTTCCCCTTTTGAGTTTCACGCTTTAAACTTCCGGCTTCTTCCTTGGAATTTCACTCTTCAAATGTATCCCTTTACCCTAATCCAATACGAAAACACCGGCCCAATCCCGGACAACACCATCCTGGCCAACAGGCCGTTCGCGGATATCGATCGATCCTTCGCCGCCGATGCGCGCCGGTTTGTCCCCGGCCAGCGGCTGGAGACGGCCATCAACACTGCCATCGCCGTGGG
>JABDQX010000329.1 GCA_013042035.1 Gammaproteobacteria bacterium | reverse complement strand
GCTTCGCGCAACCCTGGGCTATCCGATGCGGCCCCTTCGGGGCAAGGAGCCGAGAACGAGATGAACAGGCGCTTCGCGGGATTATCCGGGAAGTAAAACCAGCTTGTGTAGGATGCGGTGAGCCGTTAGGCAAACCGCATCGCCTTCGACACGGAAAAACCAATGCGCATCTATCTGGATAACTGCTGCTTCAACAGGCCTTTCGATGACCAGTTGCAATCCAGGATAAGGCTGGAGGCCGAAGCGAAACTGAAGGTACAGGAAGCTATTCGTTCCGGGGTATTGAAACTCATCTGGTCATACATGTTGGATTACGAGAATAGTAAAAATCCGTTTCATGAGAGACAGGAACGAATTGGAACATGGCGAATGTACGCCTCGGCGGACGTTCAAGAAAACGAAAGAATCCACAGTATCGCCACCAGGGTCAACCGGCACGGTATCAAGAAGCTCGATTCCCTGCACATAGCCTGCGCCATCGGGGCGGGAGCGGACTACTTTTTAACGACTGACGATGGAATTCTCAGAAAATCCTCACTGATCAATAAGGTCCGGATCACAGACCCAATCGAATTCATCAAGGAGATTTCCATATGATGACTAACACGGAAATAAAAACCAAAGGGATGCAAGTGCTTGCGCAGTATCTTGGCGATGTCGAAGCGGAAAAGTTTGTTGCGCTGATTCAGCGGGAGAAGTTCGACTATACCGAGTGGAGACAAGAAATGGATGAGGAATTGAGTATTGAGGAAATAAGCCACCGGGCCATGGCCATGAGAGAGAAAGTCGCTTCCTGAGATTCCCATGAATGTTCACAGTCATGGTTGACTGCGATGTTTCTAAAGGGACCGATAGACAAGTCGGCGTCATCGCCCAAGAATTGGAAAAAGAATTCCCCGAACTCGTCAGCACCGACAGCGAAGGATACAAATCCGTCGCCTATGGCAAGCTGACCGCCGTGCTTATAGAAGCAATAAAGGCGCAGCAATCCCGGATTGAGGCGCAACAGGCGCAAATCGAGGCGTTGCGGAATAGAGTCGAGAGGTAAATCCCTGCTAAATGACAGCTTTCGATACTTTTGCATACCTCTATACGAAATAAGGAAAGAAAGTGGAAAGGTTTCTAAACATTCACATCGAAAAATTACCCGAAGGGGTATATTTGGCGACATCCGACTCAGTACAAGGACTTGTGGCGCAGGGGAGAACCGTTGCGGAGACACTGGAAATCGCCCGCGATGTCGCAAGGAAACTCATTGACGCGCAACAAGAAAAAGAAGCGGCTTTCGAATTGCCGATAGTGAACGATACTTTCGATTATCCTCTCGTTATCGGAGTTTGATATGGGTAGGCTGGCCGGTTTCAGCTACCGCCAAATCGTAAAGAAATTAAGGGAATCCGGGTTCTCTTTTAATCGTCAGGCAGCGGGAAGCCACGAAATCTGGTATAACCCTGAAACTGACCGGTACACGACTATTCCCAATCATTCCGGGGATATACCCGAAGGAACCTTAAGGGCAATATTGAAACAAGCCGGTATCAATCCCGAAGAATTTTTAGCGCAAAAGTAAATCAATCTGTTTGATATCCCGGACGATCCGAAGACGCGATTTATCGCGTCTGATTCTAAATTTTATTGAGGAACCACCCCATGGCCGGAACCCCATCCACCATGCTTGAACTCGGCACCGTTGCCCCGGATTTTTCGTTGCCGGATACCAGCGGCAGTCTAGTCTCCCGACAGGATTTCCAGGATGCCCCGGGGTTCCTGGTGGTCTTCATGTGCAATCACTGTCCTTATGTGCACCATATCCGGGAGGCGCTTTCTAAATTCGCCAGGGAATACCAACCCAAGGGACTTGCCATGGTGGGCATCAACGCCAACGATGTCGACAACTATTCGGATGACAGTCCGGACAAGATGGTCGAGGAAGTGGCGAACTTCGACTATATCTTTCCTTATCTTCTCGACGAAACCCAGAAAGTGGCCAAGGCCTATCGGGCGGCCTGCACGCCGGATTTTTTCCTGTTCGACAACAATCACAAGCTCGTCTATCGCGGCCAGTTCGATGACAGCCGCCCGAAGAACGGTATTCAGGTAACGGGACGGGACCTGCGAGCGGCAGTGGATGCGCTGTTATCCGGTCAGTCTATCGACCCGGACCAGAAGGCGAGTATCGGTTGCAATATCAAGTGGAAGCTTGGGAACGAACCCAATTATTTTCGGTCGATTCGCCTGAAACCTCACGTAGAGAAGGTTTCCGAAGCGGAAATCGATGCCTCTCGGGACTGGGGCCTGGGATCCGACGAAAAGGCACCCGATGAAACATTGCCGGCACAGGGCAAAGCAAGCCCCGTGGTTTTGGAAGACGAACAACTTGAAAAGATTGGTGAGCATGTTTGTGCTCACATGGATAACTGGTTGAGTGACTGGTCGGACGAGAAGAATGCCGAAAAACCGCCCACGGCCCATGAGGTTGAACTTCGGGAACGGATGGTGCGGGTGGAAAAAGAACTCAGGCGCCAACAACAATTGACGAAGCAAGGCTTCGATCTTATGGACAAACGCTCCGAGGCCATGGACAAGCATCTTGATGCGCTGAACCAACGCATTCAACGCTCCACGACTTTGTCCCTTGGGACCATCGTGGGTGTTGGTTTACTCGTGATTGTCGTTCTGAAGGTCCTGTCGGTTTGATTCTCCATCTGTATTCAAGGGCTCGGTGTAGTTCGATGCCATCCGCGCTAGGGCGTGCAAGATGAGTTTTGCATACAGCTCAGATGTTAAAAGCATCATCAAAGGAATTTGGCGTGCGTAGTACCAGTGTTGAAGAGGCCCGCTCATTTCTACTGGAGCGCGCCCGACCGATTACCGAAATCGAGCGGATCGATACGATCCATGGGGTGGGCCGGATACTTGCCGAAGACATCCTCTCCCCTATCGATGTGCCCGGATATGATAATAGCGCCATGGACGGCTATGCGGTAAGAAGCGAGGATATCGCCACCGAGGGAGAAACATCTCTTGCAATCGGCCGACGGATCGCGGCGGGCGAAAGCGCGCCGGAATACACGCTGAAATCCGATGAAGCGGCGCGTATTTTTACCGGAGCGCCAATCCCCGATGGCGCTGATTCGGTGGTGATGCAAGAGCATTGCCGGGTGGTGGGGGACACGGTATCCATCAGGGGACCTGTCTCACCGGGGATGAACATTCGGCCCCGAGGCAACGATATTCGGGCGGATACTTCGGTACTTTCGGCGGGAATCCGCCTGACGCCCCAGGCATTGGGACTTGCCGCTTCCATAGGATTATCGTCGATTCCTGTATCTCGGCGTTTGCGTGTTGCCATACTCTCCAGTGGCAATGAGGTCGTACAACCGGGCACACCGCTGCAAGCCGGGCAATGCTATGACTCGAATCGCCATACGCTGTTCGGATTGCTGGCGAACCTCGGGTGTGAAATCCTGGATCTCGGAACGATACCGGATGATTTTGACGCCACCGAAGTGGCATTGCGCGAAGCCGCCAGCCAGGCGGATGTGGTCATTACCAGCGGCGGGGTCTCCGTGGGCGAGGAAGATCACATCAAACGGGTCGTGGAAACTATCGGTCACCTGGATCTTTGGCGGATTGCCGTAAAGCCTGGGAAACCTCTTGCCTATGGCCGGATCCTGGACGCCGATTTTATCGGACTGCCCGGCAATCCGGTTTCGGTATTGGTCACTTTTTGTCTCTTTGTTCGTCCCATGCTTATCCGCCGTCAGGGCGCTGTTCCCTCGATTCCCCTTCCAAGATTCGTGAGCGCGGGTTTTCAGTGGCCAAGGGCCGGTGATCGCCGGGAATATGCCCGCGCCCGTCTGGTGCCTGCGGAGGACGAAGGCCTACCCAAGGCTGTTTTGTTCGAAAGACAAGGATCGGATGTACTTAGTTCCGCCGTTTGGGCCGACGGATTGGTGGAGATACCACCGGGTACAGTGATAGCATTGGGAGACAAAGTGGCTTATCTGCCGTTTGCGGAGCTGCTTGGGTAGTTATTAACTACGCAAAAACTGAAGCGGGATCACATATATCTGCGAAGCAAAATTAGGGGGGAGAGGATGCGAGCAATTTGGAATCTATTGGCATTGATCGGTTTGTTGGTGGTATCGAGCACGGGATATGGCATTTATAAGGCATGGCCGACCCTGATGGAACTGCGGCCGGCACTTGCCAAATTCGAACCGGGCCAATTCGATCCCAAGTTTATGGAAATGTATATGGACTTTGGCAAAAGGCTTGTGGAGTCCATGGATCCCGGTGTGGCGATGACATGGAGTGTGCCCGTCGAGGAAGGTATCGATATCGAAGAGGTCAAGGACTCGTTGAAGAGCATTGCCACCGAGCATAATTTCCTGTTTGTTGGCGAGGCGCCTTTCTATAAACAGGTGGAAGCCATTACGGGAGAACCCTACCGGCATATCAGTTTCCTCTCATTTTGCGATGCCGAAGTCGGCCAAATGATGGCGGACTACCGGGATGCGTATACCGGGTTCATGCCTTGCCGAATCGCGGTAGTCGAGGATAAGGAAGGAAAGATCTGGTTACATTCCATGAATATGGATTTCATGATCCACGGGGGAAAAGAACTCCCGGCCGATCTTAAAGAAAAGGCGGTAAATGTTCGTAATATCGTGCGCGCCATGATGGAAGGCGCCGCTGCCGGAGACTTTTGAATAAGGCTCTTATTGGATTCCAGGTTGATATTTTGTAAGCGGCTAAATACTATCTCCCAAGCAATGAACTCAGGGAGAATCTTAAATGAAAGGCCCTCGAAACGCATCACATAATGTACTGAATATCAG
>JABDQX010000328.1 GCA_013042035.1 Gammaproteobacteria bacterium | reverse complement strand
CGTCAGGGTATCGTCCATGTTATCGGCCCGGAACAGGGGGCGACGCTGCCGGGCATGACGATTGTCTGCGGGGATTCCCATACCTCTACCCACGGCGCGCTTGCCGCGCTTGCCTTCGGTATCGGCACCTCCGAGGTGGAACACGCCCTCGCCACCCAATGTCTTCCCCTCGGGAAATCCAAGAATATGCGGATAATCGTCGATGGTGTCTTGCAACCCGGTGTCTCGGCCAAGGATGTTGTCCTGGCAATCATCAGGGAGATCGGCACCGCCGGCGGCACGGGTTACACCATTGAATTCATGGGCGAGGTAATCGAGGCCCTCTCCATCGAGGGCAGGATGACGGTGTGCAACATGGCCATCGAGGCCGGTGCTCGGAGCGGATTGGTTGCCGTGGACGAAAAGACCATCGACTATCTGCGAGGGCGCCCGTTCGCCCCGGAAGGTAGGCAATGGGAGCAGGCGTGCGAGGCGTGGCGTGGGCTCGTCAGCGACCCGGCGGCGACATTCGACAAAACGATAACCATCGACGGCGGCGGTATTTCTCCCATGGTGACCTGGGGGACTTCGCCTGAGATGGTGGCCCCGATTTCCGGCAAGGTGCCGGATCCGGCTCAGGAACCCAACGCCACTAAGAAGACCGATATGGAACGCGCCCTTGCCTATATGGACCTTGTGCCCGGCACGCCCATGACCGATATTCTCCTGGACAAGATATTCATCGGCTCATGCACCAATGCCCGCATTGAGGATCTGCGCGCGGCCGCCCATGTGGTACGCGGCAAAAAGATTGCGGACAACATCGAATTGGCCATGGTGGTCCCCGGCTCCGGGCTCGTCAAGGCCCAGGCGGAACAGGAGGGGCTTGATAGGCTTTTCACGGACGCCGGTTTCGAATGGCGTGAACCCGGTTGCTCCATGTGTCTTGCCATGAATGCCGATCGCCTGGAACCGGGCGAGCGGTGCGCGGCCACCTCGAACCGCAATTTTGAGGGCCGTCAGGGACCGGGCGGACGTACCCATCTGACGAGCCCCGCCATGGCGGCGGCGGCGGCGATCGCGGGGCATTTCGTGGATGTGAGCACGGCCGAGCAAAACTCACACGAAGGCACAAAGACACGATGATAGCGCTCGAATTGTAATCCAAGGAGAGAACCAACATGAAATGCCACGAAATCGATTATGAGATCATGGGCCAAGAAACACAGGTCGTCGAGGTCGCGCTCGATTCGGGTGAAACCGTGATCGCCGAAGCCGGTGCCATGAACTGGATGGAGGACGATATCTCGTTCGAGGCCAAAATGGGGGACGGTTCCACGGGCGTTATCGGCAAGCTTTTCGGTGTGGGCAAGCGGATGCTGACGGGCGAATCGGTGTTCATGACCCATTTCACCAACACCGGCGGCGGGGACAAACGGCGAGTGGCGTTTGCCGCGCCCTACCCCGGCAGGATCATCGCGGTCGACATGGCAAAAATCGGTGGCGAACTTATTTGCCAGAAAGACGCTTTTCTGTGCGCCGCTCTCGGTACGGAGGTGGGCATTGCCTTCAACAAACGGCTGGGGGCGGGTTTTTTCGGTGGAGAAGGATTCATCCTTCAGCACCTGCGCGGCGATGGGATGGCCTTTGTCCATGCCGGCGGGACCGTTGTCGAGAAGCATTTGAACGATGAAAGCATCCGGGTCGATACGGGTTGCCTTGTCGCCTTCAGTCCGGGCATCGAATATGACATTAAGCTCGCGGGTGGTCTTAAATCCATGTTTTTCGGTGGGGAAGGCCTGTTTCTGACGACACTGAGCGGTACCGGCACGGTTTATCTGCAAAGCCTGCCATTTTCGAGGCTGGCCGACCGTATCCTGGCGCGAATGCCAAAACTCACCTCGAACGAAGACGGCTAGTGTTTACGAAGAGCATGGCCGAGCCATAACCACGGAAGATTTTCAACCACGAAATACACGAAAAGACACGAAAAATAATCCGGAAATTGGTCCCTGTTTTGCGCAAATTCTCGTCAAATAGTCCACTATCGTCCTCGAGTTTGGCGCAAGAATGGCCACAATTTCGATCCCAATAACCCGGACAGACTCCTAGCGCAGCGCCCGCAACACCGCCTGAGGTTCCTTTTGGACAACGTTGAGTAATACCAGCGCGGGACCTTGCGGGACGCGATCGCCGCGCTCCCAATGACGGAGCGTACTCACGCTGATGCCGAAGGCAGACGCGAATTCCATTTGAGTCATGTTCATCCTGGCGCGAATGTTTTTCACATCAACGGGCGAAAATTCGTGTACCACCGCCTCGGGGCATCGGTCTTCGGAATAGCCGATTGCTTCCCCCAACCCTTGCTTGATGCTGTAAAAGAATTCAGACATTTCAACCGCCATAGTTTTTTGCCAACAGCTTTGTAAGAGCGCCGAGTTCATTGCGCTCGGCCTTCGATAAATTATCTTTTTCGCTTTTGCCGAATACCGTCAATAAAAACAGAGGAACAGATTCATTGTGGTAGTAATAGATCACTCTGGCGCCTCTACTTTTTCCCTTGCCACTCGATGCCCAACGAAGTTTCCGGACGCCACCTGTGCCCTGCATGATAACCCCGGATCGCGGATGCGCCGCCAGGTAGTCGATGAGACTTTGCTTCTCTGTATCTGTTAACAATGCACTGGCCCGGCGTTGAAATTCCGGTAATTCGACAATTGTTTGCATGGCGTAATTGTAATCCATTGGATTACTGAGTCAATGCTGACCGGGAATGATCGACAGCGCCAAACAGGAAGGAAGGGAGGAAGGCCGGACGGAAGGTGAAATTGCCGTATTGCGCTGCCTGTTTATCAGGCGTTTTGGCGAGTTGCCGGACTGGGTGGATGACGAGATTTCTCACTCTTTCGCAACGCGGCGGGCCACAATTCGGGGGCCGCCGCAGTAGAGTGGGGATTTTTCAGACAGGCTCTCAGCGCCAGAGTCGCGCATGGCCTTCTTCCACAAGCAGCGCGTTGATATCGCGCCCGTCCCGATCATGGAGCGTGGCCAGCCAGCGGCCATATTTACCGGTTTTCTCCGTTCTGACCGATGTGATCCCGGAGGCCAGTTCATTCATTCTGGCGGTGGCCTTTTTCCCGTCCTCTGTATAGCGTTCCGGCGCATCGATTCCCGCCAGCCGTACCCGCACGTCGATACTGATCCGAAACCCCAAATCCACCACCAAATCGACGGTGTCGCCGTCCACCACCCGTGAAACATGGCAACGATAATGGTGATAATCAGTCATTTCGCTGCCAGGGTCTGCTGTTCGGTGGCAAGCTTGCGAAGCAGCATAATCAATGCGTGCAATCCCTTCTGGCGCGTTGGGGTTAGATGCTCCATGAGACCGGTTCGGGTGGCGAAATCCAGCAGATCGATCGCCAGCATTTCCTCGGCTGTCTTGCCCGCGTAAAGGCTTCGCGCGAAGGCCAGCATTCCACGGCCCATGAGGGCTTCGCTGTCGGCGATGAAATCGAATTTACCATCCGTGAACCATCCCTTGACCCAGGACTGACTCGTGCATCCCTGAACGAGGGTTTTATCGGTTTTATCTTCCTCTGGCATGGCCGGGAGTTTTTCGCCGAGATCCATGATGTAATTAAAACGCTCGTCCCAGTCGCCCAGGAGTTCGAAATCTTCAACGAGTTGGTCGATAACAGTCATAGGATGATTTTGCTCCGCATGAATAATCTCGCTCCGTGGAATTATTTATCGGAGCAAAATTATAAGAAAATAGATGTTGGTTGCAATTTTACCCGCTTTGCGCGGACATGCCCACCGATGATTGCGAGCCTGTCTGGTTAAAGTGATATCGGCTGAATCGGCCCGTGTTTTGCGCAAATTCCCGGCCAATAGTTTACTATTGAGCTCGAATTTGCGAAAAAATGGCATCGATTCCCCGCTTTTTCGCTACGATATTTAACCAAACAGATTCTCATAGGTGCTAACCAAATCCGCCAGGAGATATCCATGAGACACATTTCATCGTACCTACTAATGCTCTTTGTCTTTTCGATGGGTCTCATTGCGATCCCCAATGCCGCCGAGGCGGCAAAGGTTAAACCGGTATTGCTGAAGGTCCCCATCGCCTTTTCCACCAAGCTTCCGGCACTCGGTTCGCCCATCGTGAAGTTCAAGGACGATCTGGAAACGGCAAGCGGCGGTAGCATCAAAGTCAAGATCTATGAGCCGAACAAGCTGGTGGCGCCTTTCGAGATCCTGGGCGCGGTTTCCTCGGGCAAGGTCAATGCGGGATATGCCGCTGCGGTCTATTGGGTAGGTGAGATGCCGGCCGCGCCGTTTTTTTCCGCCATCCCCTTTGGGCCGGAGGCCGGGGAGTACATGGCGTGGATGTACTACGGTAATGGATTGAAGCTATACCAGCGGATGTACAAGGATGCCGGGAAGAACGTACATGTATTGCCCTGCGCACTCATCGCGGCCGAGACATCGGGTTGGTTTACCAAGGAGATCAGGGATGAAAAAGACCTCCAGGGGATCAACATACGTTTTCCGGGCTTGGGGGGCAAGGTGCTGCAAAAGCTCGGTACGGCGACCACCCTGCTACCCGGTGGCGAGATTTTTCCGGCGCTGGAAAAAGGGGCGCTGGATGCCACGGAGTTTTCAAGCCCGGCCATCGATGAGCGATTGGGGTTTTATAAGATCGCGAAGTACAACTACTTTCCGGGTTGGCACCAGCAGGCCACGGTCCTGGAGCTGCTGATCAATAATGACCAATGGAACAAGATGACCCACGGCCAGCAGCGGCTGGTGGAAATGACCTGTAAGGCATCCATGATGGATTCCTTCGCGCACGGCGAGGCGATCCAGGCAGCCGTTATTGAGCGCAACCGTGATGAACATGGCGTGGATATCCGCTATTGGGACGACGAAATGCTTGCGCTGTTCGAGCGCACGTGGCAGGAAGTGGTGGCCGAAGAAATAGCAAAAGACGCCTTTTTCAAGACGGTGTGGGAGGATCTATCGGCATTTCGCGCCCAATACGATCTGTGGGAATCCCATGCCTTCCTACCCCGGAGCCGGGCACGGACGCCAAAATAGACGGACGCTAAATATAGAATGAACACCCACACAACCCCTCACTTCAATCCACGAGTCGGATTCTTTGTTACCTGTCTTGTGAATTTCTTCCGCCCCACGGTAGGTTTTGCTGGTGTGAAGCTGCTATCCAACGCCGGGTGCCAGGTGGCGGTGCCCGAGGAACAGACCTGCTGCGGACAGTTCGCCTACAACAGCGGCGATATCGTTGGTGCACGGGCCTTGGCGCGGCAGGTGATCACGCGGTTCGAGGGGTTCGAATACATTATTGTTCCCTCCGGTTCCTGCGCCCATATGCTCAAAGGCCACTATCCCGATCTGTTTGCCGGCGACCCCGAGTGGGAGTCCCGCGCCAGGCAATTTTCCGAGCGGTGCTTCGAACTTACCAGCTTCCTTGTGGATATCTGTCCAATCAAGCGGCTGGACACAGGCCACGAAGGTGTTGTGACCTACCACGATAGTTGCGTCGGGCTGCGCAAACTCGGTATTCGCGCTCAGCCCAGGGTCCTTCTTCAGGGTATCGAGGGACTGGAAATCCGGGAGATGGCCCATCCCGGGGTATGCTGCGGCTTTGGCGGCGCTTTTTGTATCAAATACCCGGAGATCTCGACCCACATCGTGACGAATAAGGTAACGGCCATCCATCAAAGTGGCGCGAACAACCTGCTAGGCGGCGACCTCGGATGTCTGCTCAATATTGCCGGGCGACTCAAGCGCATGGGGAGCGAATGCAACGTATATCACGTGGCCGAAGTGCTGGCGGGGGTGACCTTGACAGACAGTGACGGTTAAGGCGATTTCTATCAAAGAACATACCAGCTTGCTTGTCCTTTTGTCCGTTTTCTGCGTTACGTCAACAGTTACATAGAACGACTATGCGCCTGTTGCCGCGCCTTGAATACGAACAAAATTACC
>JABDQX010000320.1 GCA_013042035.1 Gammaproteobacteria bacterium | reverse complement strand
ACCAGACCATTCAGCGCTTCGGGACAAAAATCCGCCACGGACCCCATCGATTATATCGCCCGCGCCAGGTACGAACCTCATCCGAGTCTGCAACTTGCCCTGGAGAGCGATAAAGCATCCCACCGGGGGCGCGCCAACTGGCGCGTATCTTCCGGAAAATCCCTGTACTCCGCCTGGAACTCCGCCAGCGGCATTGCCTATGGCGGTGGCATTAGCGGCCGGCTGGCCAAGGATTATCGCTATGGTGCCGATGTCGGTATGGATGGCGAGAAGAAGCTGCATTGGTCCGTTAATACGGGAATACGCAAAGGTCCTGTTGAATTTCAGCATCGTGCCACCGAGACCGGCGGCACTACCAGTCTCGAATTGCCGCTACCAAAGTTAGGGTCATTGTATGACAAGACACGATTACCGCGACCAAAATTAGGGTCATGGTATAACAAGGCGCGATTGCCGCTATCCAAATTAGGGTTATTTGATGACAAGGCGCGTTCCATCGCGCTCACATACGATCGCCAAAAGGACACCGAGCCTGTAATGGGCCTGACATGGACCGATTTGTCTATCGGCAACTCGGCGGATCGGACGTCTCTTTGGCAGTATCAACTGGGGATACAGCAAAAAGGTCTTTTTGCGCGGTTATCGGTCAGATCGCTGCCTGGGATTGAGTTGAATGCTGGTATACGGAAAACCGCCGAGGATGTTAGCTTTAATCTGAATCTCTCCCTCGATCTTTACACCCATCCCAGAATCTCGCCGGGCAGTAACCAGGCCCAGCGTCTTCGCAATGAAGGCGGTCTGTTTGTTCAGCCGTTCTTCGATGAAAATGGGAATGGCGAACTTGATCGGGGTGAGGGGATCCATACGGAAGATATCGATACCCTGCTGATGCTCGACAATAAAGCGATTGGGGAATCAGGCTATTTCAAACCCACTACAGGTAAAAACGGCGCCTTTTTCCGGGTTGCGCCGAGCACCTATCGGCTGGATGTCGATCCGGCGGCGGCGCCCATCGGCTGGAAGGCAGCGGGCGTGACCCGCGCGGTGGAGATAAGCGCCGGTGGCTTTACCAGGATGCGGATTCCCCTGCTGCGCTCCTACATCGTCGTCGGAGTGGTTACCGACGCGGCGGGTAATCCGGCAGAGGGGACCACGGTCGAGGCATCACTGGCGCCATCCGAGGATGGTGTGGAAAGGAAAGAAATATCGGTCAGCAACCGCGTGGGTATCTTTTATATGGAAGACCTGCAACAGGGACAGTACGCGGTGACGCTAAATGGAGAACCGGCATCTACTTTCACGCTCGATGAAAATTCCGATTCCATGGTGGAGCTCAACTTGCAGCTCGAAGGCGTGATACGCGATGGCGTGATAGAAAAAGAGATGGGAAACGAGATAGAGGAGTAATGCTGCCCCCGATCACTGATAGCGATCCCACGCTCGAGAGAACTACAATAGGCCGACAAAATCATGCGTCGGCGTTGCCATGAAAATACTGGGGGGCTCGCTTCGCTCGACCCCAGCCACCCCAGGCCACCCCAGGCTTTTTTCATCAGTCGGGGGGGGATGAAATTCAACATGACCGTTCAAAATACCGGCGTTAAACGTATAAGCAATCCTGCCTGGAGGTGGCCGTGACCCGAGAGAAAATAGCCGTCGCGCACTTGGGACGGAAAAGCACACTATCCGTTGCTGCCTCCCGCAGGCAAATCGATGCGTTTCTCCAACTGCTTGAGCAGGACCAGTTTTTTATCGAATCCAAACGCCAGTCCGAGAACGGGGAAACCTGGACGCTTGGCAGAAAGATCCGGCTCATGGCGGGCGACTGGCCCATGCGGGTGATTGTCGAGCAAAACGGACAAGAGGTAACGATTTCTTACTTTATATTTACGCCATGGATTTGGATCATCACCCTGGCGATAATGCTGTTTTTCTTCCTGCCTTTTTTTTCCATTAGAGGAACGCCCCTGGTATTTCTTATCGGCCTCGGCGTTATCACGCTCGCCATCTACAAACAGCGCCTCGATTGTTCACCCGATGCCTCGTGGCAGGGACCGCCACGACAACGCTGGAATGAGAAAATGATTCGGTTTGTTACGGAGGCCCTTGGGGGGGAAGAATAATGAAGAAAGCGGAACTCACGCCAACAGCGCAAAAGATAGACAATATCATCAATAGAATCGATGAAGGCGATATCAAGATACCCGCTTTTTCGCTACGATACCCTTTAACAAAACAGGCACTAACTCCGCAACTTGTTGCGGCCAAACCATAAATGGGTGCTACAAACATGAACTGGGAATCCGTCATCGGTCTTGAAATCCACGCTCAACTTGCAACGAACAGCAAGATCTTTTCCGGCGCATCCACCCGGTATGGTGGAGAACCGAATACCCAGGCCTGCGCCGTCGACCTTGGTTTGCCGGGGGTGCTGCCGGTGCTAAACCGTGAAGCCGTGAGCATGGCGGTAAAGTTCGGTCTGGCCACGGCATCGACCATCGCCTCACGATCGGTCTTTGCGCGCAAAAACTATTTCTATCCGGATCTCCCCAAGGGCTACCAAATCAGCCAGTACGAATTGCCCATCGTCCAGGGCGGGCATCTTGATATCCAATGGGAGGAGGCCGGATCCGGGAGCGAATCAGAGACCAAATCCAAAAGAGTTGGCATTACCCGCGCGCACCTGGAAGAGGACGCGGGCAAATCCCTGCACGAGGATTTCCAGGGAATGACCGGAGTCGATCTCAATCGCGCCGGGACACCGCTCATCGAGATCGTCTCGGAGCCCGATATGCGTTCGGCCCGTGAGGCCGTGGCCTACATGCGAAAGATACACGCCTTGGTTCGCTATCTGGAAATCTGCGATGGAAACATGCAGGAGGGCTCGTTCCGGTGTGATGCCAATATCTCCATTCGGCCCAAGGGCGACGAAAAGCTCGGCACCCGCACGGAGTTGAAGAACCTCAACTCCTTCCGCTTTGTGGAACGGGCCATCGAGTACGAGATCGAGCGCCAGATCGATGTCCTGGAGACCGGTGGCAAGGTCATACAGGAAACGAGGCTCTATGATCCGGATAACAACGAGACGCGTCCCATGCGGAGCAAGGAAGAGGCCAATGACTATCGGTATTTCCCGGATCCGGACCTGTTACCGGTGGTGGTGGATGCTGATTTTGTCGAGAACATACGGGATACCCTGCCGGAACTGCCCGACGCCAAAAAATCCCGTTTCGAGTCCGAATATGGATTAAGCCCTATTGATGCAGGGTTGTTGACGTCCGGCCGGGAACTGGCCGAGTTCTATGAGAAAACCGTTACCGCTTCAGGTGGCCAGGCGAAGCTTTCGGCCAACTGGATCATGGTCGAGCTTGCCGGGGCCTTGAACAAGGTTGGCATGGATATTACCGAAAGCCCGGTCGATGCCGGAATGCTGGGTGGACTGACCCGGCGGATTGCCGATGGCACCCTCTCCGGCAAACTTGCAAAGCAGGTCTTCGACGCTATGTGGAAAGGCGAGGGTCATGCCGATGACATCATCGATGCCAAGGGACTGCGGCAGGTCACGGATACCGGAGAGATCGATGGGCTTATCGATGAGGCGATCGCAAACAATCCGGCGCAGGTTGCCCAATACCGTGCGGGGAAGGACAAACTGTTGGGATTCTTCGTGGGCCTTATCATGAAGGCATCGAAGGGGAAGGCCAACCCTGGGAAGGTGAACGAGCGGTTGCGGACCAAGCTGAGTGAATAGAGTGGTTGACGATAGCAACGCTTTCCCCTTTGGCAGCCAATGGCTGCGGGCGGATTTCCATCTCCACACCCGGGCGGACAAGGAATTTTTCTACAGTGGCGATGATGATTATTGCTCGGCTTACGTGGATGCGCTGAAAAAGGCGGGTATTGCCGTCGGGGTGATTGCCAACCACAACAAGTTCGATTTTGAGGAATTCAAGGCGTTACGTAAGACAGCACGAAATAAACAAATCTATCTGCTACCCGGCGTCGAGCTTTCGGTGAATGATGGGGCCAATGGCATTCATACCCTGATCGTGTTCAGTGACCAATGGCTGGAGAACGGACAGGATCACATCAACCCATTTCTGGGCGTGGCTTTTCAAGGCAAGATACCGGATCAGTACGAAACGGAAAATGGCCGCAGTTCTCTTGGGTTAATCGATACCATCGAAAAGCTTGAGGGGTATCACAAGGAATTTTTCCTGATCTTCGCCCATGTGGAAGACCGAAGCGGGCTGTGGCATGAGCTTGGTGG
>JABDQX010000299.1 GCA_013042035.1 Gammaproteobacteria bacterium | reverse complement strand
CCTTGACCGATGATGTTCAACGTGAGGTTTTTGAGGGAGCCGCCTGCCAACAAGTCAATACCACCGCAACCACCGGGGGGCGTCTTTGCTTTGCTTTTTGTTTCTCACTGACATGTTTGCTCGTCCCGTTCTTGTTCCTGCATCACCAGCGGGAGGTGCTGACGGGTTACCGACATAGAAGACATCCTGATATAAAGATGGCATTATCAAAAAATCAACCGGTTATCGAGAAAAGTTGCACACGGGACGAATATTCTGATCAATAAAATCCGCTGAAAAAGACCCTTCGGCAATTCGCCTGACGTCTCCGGAGATGGTGATATGGAAATCATCCGAGATCGTGACCTTGATAATACCGCCGGCCATGTGAACATCGATATCTCTTTCACACATCCCGAGTTTATGGACAACGCAGGCTGCGGCACTACTACTGCTGCCGGACGAATAGGTATATCCCGCCCCCCTTTCCCAGATATCTATCCGTATATTATTTTTGTCCAATACCTCTACAAACTGAACATTGGTTCTGTTTGGAAAAATGGGATGATTTTCTATTAGTTTTCCGATTCGCCGGGTTCTTTCTTCCGAGAGATTTTCCGAGATGATCACGCAATGCGGGTTGCCCGTGGAAACGGCGGTATATTCCAGTATCTGTCCACCGACTTCGATTACTTCCCGGATCGTCTGCATTTTTTCGCTATTGACCGGTACATCCTTGCTGTCGAAACTCGCGCGCCCCATATCGACGGTGACCGTGCCGTCGTCTTCGAGCCGGCACGTTACCTTATCGGAAAGCGTTATGACATCGAAGGTTTTCTTCGAGGTAAATCCTTCATCCCACAGGTATCTTGCAAAGATGCGCAAGCCGTTACCACTCTTTTCGGCCTCGGAACCATCCGGGTTGATGATCCGAATGGTGTACGCATCATCCGAAATGGCGCTCAATATCAAAACCCCGTCACTGCCCACCCCATAGTGCCGATCACAGATCGCCCTGATCAGATTCCTGCCCGGATCCACCGCGTGCATGCCATCGAGAACAAGGTAGTCATTACCCAGCGCCTGATACTTTACGAACCTCATAACGCTATGCTCTTTGTAAAGGCGTGAAAAACCTCCAGGTAATAAGGGATTGGCATGAGAAAGGCATCATGGCCATTTTGTTCCTCGACCTCGGCGTAACTCACATCCACATGGGCCTTGATCATGGCATCCACAATCTCCTTGGAGCGGACAGGGGAAAAACGCCAATCGCTGGTAAAGGACACGACGAAACAGCGGGCATCGATGCAAGATAGCGCCTCGGCCAGATCATCTCCATGGTCGGCGGCCGGATCGAAGTAATCCAGTGCTTTTGTCATCAATAGATAGGTGTTGGCATCGAAATGGTCCACGAAGGCCTCGCCCTGGTGTTGCAGATAACCTTGCACCTGGAATTCGGTGTCGGAGACACTGAAATTCATCCCTCCCGCGTGTAACTCGCGACCGAATTTATCGCGCATGGCATCCTCGCACAGATAAGTAATATGTCCGAGCATCCGCGCCACCATCAATCCTCGGCGCGGCAAGGCGTCATACTCATAATATCGACCGTTGTAGAAATCAGGGTCCGAGAGTATCGCCTGCCGGGCGACTTCATTGAAGGCGATGTTCTGGGCCGAAAGCCGGGGAGCGGCGGCAATGATAATGGCGTTATCCACCCTGTCCGGGAAATCGATCGCCCACTGCAGGGCCTGCATTCCCCCCAGGCTGCCGCCGGCGACAGCCGCCCACTTGTCGATTCCCAGCATGCTGGCGAGCCTTTCCTGACTGCGCACCCAGTCCTTGACGGTAACGATTGGAAAATCAAGGCCATAGCGTTTGCCTGTATCCGGATTCACGGCATTGGGACCTGTTGACTCTTCGTCCAGCTTCACCGTGTTGGGGCCGGTCGATCCCTTGCATCCACCGAGGTTATTCGGGCAAACCACAAAAAAGCGGTTGGTATCGATGGGTTTTCCCGGACCGATACAGGTTTCCCACCAACCGGGCTTGGGATCATTTTCGTGGTGGTAACCGGCGGCATGATGATCGCTGCTCAACGCGTGGCAAATCAGCATGGCATTGGAACGGTCGGCATTCAGCTCGCCGTAGGTTTCGTATACCAAATCATAGCCATCCAGCGTGCGTCCGCAGTCCAGGGCCAGCGGGGCATCGAAGTGGTGGGTTTTCGGCATCACGATGCCGACGGAGTCGGTGGGAATAGTCATGTTGTAATTAATAATTGACGATCAGTATGCCTTTGACAGCGGATGGTTGGCAATTATCAATTATCAACTGTCAATGATCAATTAACGGCATCCAGTCCGGATAAACACGCGGAGCGCGTACGCCAATGCGTTTATCGCGGCTTCGCGCACCGGAAAGCAACGTCAGATGGGATTTCGGAACACGGAACTCTCCGGCAAGAAATTCGATAATCCGTTCGTTTGCCTTCCCTTCTACCGGTGGGGCCGCGATGCGAACCTTCAGGCGATCGCCGTGTATCCCCACGACTTCATTCCGGCTCGCGCGGGGTTGAACGAGGATATCGAGGACGAGGGTGTCTTGTTCCTGGCGAAACCAGGTCATTACCCCAACAAAAACCCCGTACCCAAATCCGCGATGGGCGCGATAAACAGCATAGAGATAAATTGCAATCCGACAATCACCAGGATCGGGGAGAGATCGAGACCGGAAATGGGGGGGAGCCATTTGCGGGCAGGTCCCAGTAGCGGTTCGGTCAGGCTATACAGCAAACTGACCATAGGGTTATAGGCGTGGGGGTTTATCCAGCTCATGACGACATGAATGATGACGGCAAACATGAATATATGGGTGGCAAGCGCCAGCAACCGGGCAACCGACAGCAGGATAATGCCGATGGGATTCGCTCCCCCGCCAAGGATGGCCGAGACGATCCCGATCTCCAACGACTGCAGGATCAATAACAACACGATCGATGAAAGATCCAGCCCCCATAGTCCGGGGATAAAACGCCGTAAATGCCGCAGTGGAGGGTCGGTTACCTTCACCACGAATTGACTGAACGGGTTATAAAAATCCGCCTGCACCACCTGGAAGAGAAAACGCAGCATCACGGCCATGATATAAAGACCAAGCAAGGTCTCGATGAGAAACGTGCCAGCGTTACCAATATACGGATTACCCATTTAAGTTCTCTCCAAAGTCATCGCCAAGCTGATCACCGAGTTCGACGGACCGATCACGGGCCGCCCGAAGGGCGCTATCGAAAAGCCCGGCAATATTTCCTTCTTTCAGAACCGCCAGCGCGCGTTCCGTGGTTCCGCCAGGGGAGGTCACTCGCGTACGCAGGGTCTGGGGTCGTTCCGGACTCTCCAGGGCCATTTTGGCCGCACCAAAGGCGGTCTCCAGCGTCAAAAGACGCACCACTTCCGGGGTGAGTCCCAGCTCCCGGCCGACGGTCTCAAGGATTTCCATGATCAAAAAGAAATAGGCCGGTCCGCTACCCGACAGGGCAGTAACGCTATCCATATCCGATTCCTTGTCCACCCAAAGGGTGACACCCACGGCTCGAAGAAGCGATTCGGCCCGATCCCGCTGGGCCGAATCGACCCATGGATTGGCAAATAGCGCCGTCGCACCACTACCGACCAGGGCCGGGGTATTGGGCATAGTGCGCACGATGGCCGCATCGAACCCGAGCCAGCGTCGAATATCCGGTTCACGCACGCCCGCGGCAATGGAAACCACCAGGGGTCGATGCCTGGCGATCGGCGCCGCCAGCGCCTGCAGCACCTGACGCATCATTTGGGGTTTGACGGCAAAGACTACCGTATCGGCCTTTTCGACGGCCTTGGCATTGTCATCAATGACATGGATCCCGAAACCTTCCGCCAAGGCGTCTCGTCTGTCGGCATCGGGTTCCGATACCCAAAGACATTCCCGGTCACAACCGGTATGCAGGATACCACCGATAAGGCTGATGGCCATGTTACCGCCACCGATGAAACTAATGTTTTGGTTAGTGATTTGGCTGGGCATGGTTATATTTTTAACGCTTGTATTTTAATACGTTCGGCACAACAGGCTATCAATACTATTGGGCGCTTCAGCTACTTTCGGAACCATTGAGCGGCTCATTCGAGGCATATCCTGCTCCGCCTGTCGTTGCGACTCGCGGAATTACCAATGGCGCGGGCTGGATAAAAAGCATTCGAGGTGTGCACGGGATCCGATGAGACCGTCGCCGGGGTAGAGAAATCAGAAAAAGAGGCAAGAGGCCTCTAGGTTGATAATTAACGAATTAATTAATAGTCAACGAACTGAAAGAATGTCTCGTCTTCCCGGATCATACCGAGATCCCGGCGGGCTCGGGTCTCGATGGAAACAAGCCCCTGTTTGAGATCGGCCACATCCGCCTGGAGGCGACGATTCCTTTCCTTGAGGGCAACATTTTGCTGTTTCTGAAACGACATGGCCTCTTGCAACTGTTGGGTATGGCGAAAACCATCCTGATTCAACCAAAGGTTATATTGTAGGTAAGCAAGTAGTGTGACCGACAGCAAAATAATGACTTTCATTAAAAATTCCACTCCAAATAATTCTGCTACGCAAAATTATACGGGCTAGGAGTCTATCTGAGAGCGCGTCTGGAAAACGCCTGGATCATGAAAAAATCCCCGGCCGGTAATGGCCGGGGATTTTTCCATTATAAATTTCAACACAGTCGAAATTTATTTTGAGTCCCTTTATTTGGAAATGTTGTAGAACGCCGCAAGGCCGGGATAGCTGGATTGTCCCTTGGGGAGCAGTTCCTCTTCGATGCGGATGAGCTGGTTGTACTTGGCGATCCGGTCGGAACGGGACAGGGAGCCGGTCTTGATCTGGCCCGCGCTGGTGGCCACCGCGATATCGGCGATGGTAGTGTCCTCGGTTTCGCCGGAACGGTGGGAGATGACGTTGGTGTAACCGGCGATCTTGGCCATCTGGACGGCCTTCAGGGTCTCGGTCAGGGTGCCGATCTGATTGACCTTGATGAGGATGGAATTGGCGATGCCCTTGTCGATGCCTTCTTTCAGGATGGCGGGGTTGGTCACGAACAGATCGTCGCCCACCAACTGGACCTTCTTGCCGATCTTATCGGTGAGTGCCTTCCAGCCGTCCCAGTCGCTCTCGTCCATGCCGTCCTCGATGGAGATGATGGGGTATTTGTCCACCCAGGCCCCCAGGTAGTCGGCAAACTCCGCAGAGGACAGGACCTTACCTTCGGAGGCGATGTTGTATTTGCCATCCTTGTAGAACTCGGAGCTGGCGCAATCGAGTGCAATGAAGATGTCCTTGCCCGGCTCGTAACCGGCGTTTTTGCAAGCCTCCAGGATGACTTCGATGGCCGATTCGTTGGAGGGAAGATCCGGTGCAAAGCCCCCTTCATCCCCCACCGCGGTGTTCATGCCGCGGCTCTGCAAGACCTTCTTCAGGGCATGGAACACCTCGGCTCCGTAGCGAATCGCCTCCCGGATGCTGGGGGCGCCCACGGGCATGATCATGAATTCCTGCATATCCACGTTGTTGTCGGCATGCTCGCCACCGTTGATGATGTTCATCATGGGCACCGGCATTTGGAAGGGACCGACCCCACCCAGGTAACGATAGAGCGGCACGCCCTGATCGCAGGCCGCTGCCTTGGCGGTGGCCATGGAGACCGCCAGCAGCGCGTTGGCGCCCAGGTTGCCTTTGTTGTCGGTGCCGTCGAGTCCGATCATTTTGTCGTCGATCTCGATCTGGCTGCTGGGATCCATGCCGATAAGGGCCGGCTTGATGACGTTGTGGACGTTATCCACGGCCTTGGTGACGCCCTTGCCGAGAAAGCGGTTCTTGTCGCCGTCCCGAAGCTCGACGGCCTCGCGCGAACCGGTGGAGGCGCCGGAGGGAACGGCCGCCTGTCCCACCACGCCGGAATC
>JABDQX010000297.1 GCA_013042035.1 Gammaproteobacteria bacterium | reverse complement strand
ATCCTCGATGCCTATGAGGGTGCCTTCGCTACCGATCCTACCTCGGCATTCGGCGGAATCATCGCCTTCAATCGTCCCTTGGACAAACGGACCGCCGAGGCAATCCTTCAACGCCAGTTTCTGGAGGTTCTGTTGGCGCCTGTCGTCGAGGATGATGCCATACCAGTGCTGGCAACCAAAAAGAATGTCCGGGTTCTGCGGACGGCCGCTTCAGAAGAAAAATCAGCAAATCCGCAACAAAGAATACTGGAATACAAGGGCGTCACGGGAGGAATTCTGGTTCAAGGGCGGGACGTTGGGGCTGTGCAAAAAGATGAACTCAAGATCGCTACCCGGCGCGCGCCAACCGACCGGGAGATGGCCGATCTTCTGTTTGCATGGAAGGTCGTCAAATTCGTCAAATCCAACGCCATCGTCTATTGTAAGGATGGAAGGACCCTCGGCATCGGCGCCGGCCAGATGAGCCGCGTATATTCGGCAAGGATCGCCGCCATCAAGGCAGCCGATGAAAATCTTTCCCTACGAGATTCGGTTATGGCATCGGATGCGTTCTTTCCCTTTCGCGACGGGATCGACGCGGCGGCGGAACATGGTATAACCGCGGTTATCCAGCCCGGCGGCTCGGTACGGGATGAGGAGGTCATCGAAAGCGCAAATGAACACGGCATAGCCATGGTATTTACCGGCATGCGGCATTTTCGCCATTGATTTTTCCCTGGCCGCGCCGAAGACGTGGTCAAGAAAAAGTAACCAATACACTAATGCGGCGATACTACCGTTTATCGTTCATCAACCAAAAATTCCCATAAATCAAAAAAGAATTCATCATGGCAGGACATAGTAAATGGGCCAACATCCAGCACCGAAAGGGTGCCCAGGATGCCAAGCGAGGCAAGCTATTCACGAAACTCATCCGCGAGGTTACGGTTGCCGCTCGAACGGGCGGAGGAGACGCTAACTCGAATCCTCGCCTGCGTTTGGCCATCGAGAAGGCGCTTGCGGGTAATGTAACCAAGGACACCATCGAACGAGCCGTCAAACGGGCAACCGGTGCCCAAGATCAAGACAATTATGAAGAGGTTCGCTACGAGGGGTATGGGCCCGGAGGCACCGCCGTCATGGTGGACTGTCTGACCGACAACCGGAATCGAACGGTCTCGGAGGTTCGAAACGCCTTCTCAAAATGCGGCGGAAACCTGGGAACCGATGGCTCCGTGGCCTATCTGTTCTCGAAAGTGGGGCAGCTCGGCTACCCTGCCGGCGTGGAAGAGGAACGTCTACTGGAAGCCGCACTGGAAGCCGGTGCCGAGGACGTGGTAACCAATGAGGATGGTTCCCTGGATATCCTGACGATGGTCGATACATTCGGCGATGTACGGGATGCCCTGGCCGGAAGCGGACTTGCACCCGAAACGGCCGAGATTACCATGCGCCCTTCCACGAATGTGTCATTGGGTCTGGAAGAGGCCCAACGCATCGTGCGCCTTATCGATATGTTAGAAGAGCTGGACGACGTACAGCAGGTTTACTCGAACGCGGATATTTCCGAGGAAATCATGGGGAAACTAGGGTAGCTTTTCATCGGTCGGGACGTGCTGCAACAGCAGCCCAAGAAGTTATCGAAACTACCCCGTGCCATACCCGCGAACCGCGCCCATCAACGGGCGTGGCCTGCCTTTGCCCAGGAATCCCGCAGCGCCACGATCCGGTTGAAGACCGGGTTCGTGGTTGAATGGAGCCGATCCGGACAGAAGTAGCCGAGCCGTTCGAACTGGTAGCGATCGGTGGATTGCGCCCGATCGAGGGCAGGCTCCAGCCGACACGCAGGCAATACGGTCAGGGAATCCGGATTAAGATCGTCGAGAAAATTACCGCTCTCCCTGCCGGGATAGGCTGTTGCGAACAGGCGGTCGTAGAGGCGTACCTGCGCCGTTAGCGCATGGGTGGCCGATACCCAGTGAATCGTTCCCTTTACCTTTCGCCCGTCCGGTGCGTTACCGCCGCGGGTAGCAGGATCATAGGTGCAATGCACCTCGGTTACCTCTCCGGTTTCCGGGTCCTTGACGACATCGACACAGGTAACGAAATAGGCAAATCGCAACCGCACCTCGCGCCCCGGCGACAGCCGAAAATATTTTCTGGGCGGGTCTTCCATGAAATCGTCATGTTCGATGAAGATCTCCCGAGAGAAGGGGATCTTTCGTGTACCCATTTCCGGGTAATGGGGATGGTTTTGGGCATCGAGTTCCTCGCTCTCGCCTTCCGGGTAATTGACAATCACCAATTTCAGCGGGCGCAACACCGCCATGCGGCGCTGTGATCCTTTATCCAAATCCTCGCGTATACAATGCTCCAGAAGTCCCATTTCGATGACATGATCTTTTTTGGTGATACCAACGCGTTCGGCAAAATCCCGGATCGACCGAGGGGTATATCCCCGGCGGCGAAGCCCCGAGAGAGTCGGCATTCTCGGATCATCCCAGCCATCCACGTGCCCTTCCCTGACGAGCTGGGTCAGAAGCCGCTTGCTCATGATGGTGTATTCCAGGGAAAGACGAGAGAACTCGATCTGGCGGGGACGGCAGTCATGCTGGTCGCGATCGTCGGTATCCGATGCCGCCATGGGCAAAGCGTTGTCCAGCACCCAGTCGTACAG
>JABDQX010000296.1 GCA_013042035.1 Gammaproteobacteria bacterium | reverse complement strand
CGCTTTTTGCCTCGCCCGAAGGGAGCCCTATAAACACACCAAGGCGGCGTTACAGCCCTTGGAAATAGCTCGCTATTCCCTGCAGGCTGTGCCTTGCCTTGGCGCGTTTCTCGGGCTCTGAACACTTGAAATAAGATGGAACGCGGCACTAGGCTCTCTGTGGTGGAGAAAATTCTTAAAAAATAACCACAGAGTGCACAGAGAAAAACCCAGTAAATTCAGCAAATCTTTATGTCAATAGTGGTTAAGTCGGCGCTTAGTGCGCATGGGAGAGATCTTTCTCGCCGGCGCTCTCATGGGCGCGTCCGCGTGGGATGCGACCGCGGCACTAGGAACCATGAAGAGCGGGCTTACTGTGATGGGTACGGGCGTAGGCAGGCGGGCGCCTGTTTGCCCGTGGCTGTATCCGTTGCCCCATTTGATGCGGGAGAGAGAAATCAGGCTGTCCTTTTCCGCTCCTCACCTCACGAACCTTCTGCCAGGAAAAGCCATGAAGCGTTTCAATACAACCGGTCCCATCCAAGACGATATCCATTATGCGATTCCAGCGTTTTCTCGGTGGAATATGGATGAAATCGAACAGCTAATCGAAGACCGTCAGTACTTCGTTCTCCATGCTCCTCGGCAGACCGGTAAAACCAGTTGCCTGTTGGCGCTTATGGAAAAGCTGAATGCGGAGGGAAATTACACGGCTCTGTATGTGAATGTGGAGCCCGCACAGGCAGCCAGGCACAACGTGGAAGCCGGAATGCGGACAATTGCGTGGAGGGTAGCGAAGTCTGCCAGTGTTCGGCTAAGCGATAAACGTTTAGAGGGTTGGGCCGAAGAAGCCTTAAGTAAAGGTGGGGCCTATGGCGCACTGCAGGATTTGCTTTCTCAGTGGTCTCAGGAAAATGACAAGCCGATTGTTCTGCTGATTGACGAAATAGATACTCTGGTAGGAGACACCCTGATCTCGGTACTTCGCCAGCTTCGAGCGGGCTATCCGGATCGCCCCCAAGCCTTTCCGCAGACAGTGCTGTTATGTGGGGTGAGGGATGTGCGGGACTATCGCATCCACACCGCCAACAACGAAATTATTACCGGTGGCAGCGCCTTCAACATCAAATCCGACTCGCTCCGGTTGGGCAATTTCAGTCGCGAAGATGTTGCTACCCTCTATAACCAACACACCAAGGAAACCGGACAGAATTTTGAAGCCGGGATTGTCGATTACGTCTTCGAACAGACCAATGGCCAGCCTTGGCTCGTGAACGCCCTTGGTCGCGAGGCCTGTTTCAGGGCCGATGGAGAACGCGACCGCACCCGTCCGATTACCATGCAGACCATGATGGCGGCCCGTGAACGAATCATCGAACGACGGGACACTCATCTCGATCAATTGGGGAATCAACTGAAAGAGCCACGGGTGCAACGGGTTATTGGCGAGATGCTGGCCGATATCTCAGGGGAAGGTATTACTCTGCCCGATGATGATCTTCAGTATGTAGAAGATCTGGGTTTAATTCGCACCCGTCCCGAGCTCGCCATAGCCAATCCCATCTACCGGGAAATCATCCCACGCACCCTCACTTGGACAGCTCAGGTTCAGATTTCCCAGGAAGCCGCGTGGTACATCAAGGAAGACGGGAGTCTCGAAATGCCAAAACTGCTGAGCGGTTTTCAGCAGTTTTTTCGGGAAAACAGCGATATCTGGCTCGATGGTTTCGATTACAAGGAAGCGGGCCCGCAACTGCTGATGCAGTCATTCCTGCAACGCATCGTCAATGGCGGTGGGCGAATCGAGCGCGAATATGGCCTGGGCCGGAAACGCACCGACTTGCTGATTCAATGGCCCCTGGATAAAACCCAGGGCTTTTATGGCCCCGTGCAGCGAGTGGTTGTCGAACTTAAAATCAAGTACAACTCCCTGGAACTGACCATCGAAGAGGGTCTTGCTCAAACCGCCGACTACATGGATCGGGTTGGCGCCGAAGAAGGCTATCTGATTATCTTCAATCGAAAACCGGATACGCCTTGGGAAGAGAAGATTTTTGCCAGAGAAGAACAATCTGAAGAGCCGTATGAAAAATACCGGATCGGTGTCTGGGGAATGTAGTCTGCTCTCGGCGCGTAGGTGTGCGCCACGTAATCGTTCAGCCCCCATCCCGGCATGGATACGTCATTCTCGCGAAAGCGGGAACGGGATCCAGGGCCAGGGATGGCAAAAATAGGCAGGTTCCCTATGACCAAAGTTTTCATCAGCAGCACCGGGCTCGATCTCAAGG
>JABDQX010000291.1 GCA_013042035.1 Gammaproteobacteria bacterium | reverse complement strand
GGGGTGGGCCATCATAGAACGGATGATACAACTTCAGTCCTTCCAACCGAGCACCGGCACAGCGCCCAACCACCTGATATTTATCGATGCCGTAACGCGCCATGGCCGGAGTCAGCAGTTCTTCGGCAAGCAAAAGGCATTCATCTCCCTGTTCGGTTTCGATCTTGATCAATACGTAACTGAACTGGCCATGCAAAGCCACGGCCTGATTGGCCGGCAGCGTCCAGGGTGTCGTGGTCCAGATGAGGACGGAGACAGGGTATTCGGCGGCGGTTTTTTTAGCCTGTTCACCAAACGCATCCAAAAAGGCAGCCTTATCCACAACCGGAAAACGGACATCGATGGCAAGGGATTTTTTGTCCTCGTATTCCACCTCCGCCTCGGCGAGTGCCGATCCGCATTCGGTACACCAATAAACCGGCTTGAAGCCCCGATGGAGGTATCCCGCTTCGATGACCTTGCCAAGCGAGCGGATGATATTTGCCTCGACGGCGAAATCCATGGTCAGATAGGGCCGCATCCAGTCACCCAGGATCCCAAGACGCATGAAGTCCTTGCGCTGTTTGTCTACCTGTTTTGTCGCATATTCGCGACATGCCTGACGAAAGTCGGTGGCATTGATCTTCTTGCCCACTTTGCCGCGCTTTTTTTCCACCTGATGCTCAATGGGCAGTCCGTGACAATCCCAGCCTGGCACGTAGGGCGCATCCATGCCATCCAGGCCACGAGCCTTGACGATAATATCTTTTAGCACCTTGTTGACGGCATGGCCGATGTGGATATCGCCGTTCGCATAGGGAGGGCCATCGTGCAGGATGTAACGATCGCGCCCGGCGCGCACTTGGCGCAGGCGGTTGTAGATATCGGTCTTTTCCCAGAATGCCAGCATTTCCGGCTCGCGTTTGGCGAGATTGGCGCGCATGGGAAATTTTGTGTTGGGGAGATTTAGGGTGTCTTTGTAGTCAGGCATTTTTGTGATTTTGGTTAAGATGTTTGAATTCGGATAAAGTCTGAAAAAGTCATTATCTTTTGTGGACCTTGGTGAGTTCAAGTCCCGCCCTCGACGCGCGGTGTTCAAATGTTTGCCAAGCGCCCAGGTCACATGCTCCGCAACCAGGGGCGATGGATGCTCCGCGCGTTCTTTGAGCACGGCAACCACCCGCGCCGAGTGGGGTGCGTTACCAAGCGCGATGGCGAGGTTGCGCAACCAGCCCTCGTATCCGATGCGTCGGAGCGCGGAGCCGATTGTACGCGCCATGAATTCCTCTTCCGACCACCGGAAAAGTGATGTCAGGGAAGGAGCATCGAGACCATTTCTCGGCAGAAAATCCCTCTCTTTCGCCACGCGCGCAAAGCGATTCCAGGGACACGCCAGTTGGCAGTCATCGCAACCGAAGATGCGATTACCGATTCGGGGACGAAGCGCCGGTGGAATGGAACCACGGTATTCTATCGTCAGATAGGACACGCATCGCCGTGCATCCAGTTGCCGGGGGCCGACAATTGCGCCGGTAGGACAAGCCACCATGCATGCGCGGCACGTACCGCAATGTCCCCTGACGCATCCATGATTCTGACCATCCACGGGCAACGGTAAATTAGTATAGATCTCCCCAAGCACAAACCAGGAACCGGCATCGCGAGCGATGAGATTAGTGTGTTTGCCGATCCAGCCCAGCCCGGCATTCCGGGCAAGCGCCTTTTCCAGTACCGGTGCGCTGTCCACGAATACTCTCCCGTTCGGCGGATCTGGAAGTCTGTCCGACTTAGGATAAATCGGCTGCGAAAGCGGTAAATTGGTTCCTGTTTTGCGCAGCGATTGATATTCTCCCTGACCGATCGCCTCCTCTATCCGCCGCGCCAGTTGGGCAAGTCGGCGGCGCAATACCTTGTGGTAGTCTCTGCCCAACGCATAGCGGGCAATATAGCCTTGTCGAGGATTCCGCAATACCCGCACGGCCCCCTGGATACCGTTCTCCGGCAGATAGTCCATGCGTGCGCTGATGATTCGACAGGTTCCGGGAACGAGTTCGGCCGGATGTGTCCTTTTTAGGCCGTGGTTTGCCATGTAGTGCATGTCACCATGACGATTGGCCGCCAGCCATGCCTGAAACCGTTTCTTGTCCTCGCTCAGATCGATAGCGGAGATACCGATTTCCTGGAAGCCGAGTTCGATTCCCCAACGTTTGATATCTTCACGCAATCGCCGATAATCCATTGAGTCATGTTTCTTCGTTGAGCAAAATCTCGTTGAGCGGAATTATGAAGCAAAAAATATGTATTGCCCTGGATGTGGATTCTCCCGAGCAGGCACTGGATCTCACCCGGCGTCTGGCGCCGTGGGTCGGTGTCTTCAAGATTGGATCCCAACTCTTTACCCGCGCCGGCCCGGAAATTGTCCGTGCCATTATTCATGAGGGCGGGAATGTATTCCTGGATCTAAAATACCACGATATTCCTAATACCGTGTTAAGTGCGGCTCGGGAGGCGTTGGCCCTTGGTGTTACGATGTTCAACGTACACTGCCTGGGGGGCGCCAGGATGATGAAAACCCTGGTCGAGGGACTGACGCGAGAGGCCGAGGAAACGGGTAAACCCGTGCCTTTGCTGCTTGGCGTAACGGTGCTAACGAGTTTCTCCGACGAGGAACTCAAGTCCGATCTGTTGGTGCCGCTGTCCCTGGA
>JABDQX010000290.1 GCA_013042035.1 Gammaproteobacteria bacterium | reverse complement strand
GACCGATACTCTACCATTTCAACCGAATTTCTTACCCAAGCACATGCTCGTTGGGGGGCCAATTGGGGGACTCATAAAAACACTATTTATTTATCTGGTTGATAAATAATAATAAAATTATTGTAATTGGCGGAGAGGGTGGGATTCGAACCCACGTGGGGGAGACCCCCTACTCGATTTCGAGTCGAGCCCGTTATGGCCACTTCGGTACCTCTCCTCTCGGAGGGGTGTAGTATATGCTCTCCTTCCACCAACCACAAAAATCCTGATCACGAGGGAAAATGATTTACACTACAGCGCCATTTCCTTCATTGTCCATTCTCGATTATCAGCTATCAACGAAAACCCATGCCACTGAGCGCTGAACAGATTGCCGCCATCCTTGATGATTGCCTTCAGGCCGAGTTCACTTTTTATGATACCGGTAAACCGGCGCGGCTTCTGGCGGGGCTGGGCGATGATGATCAGGGTTTCGTCCTGGACTGGGTGCGGCGCATCGCCAGCACCAATCTGGAACTTGGCTACCGGTTTGCGAATATGGCCCATCAGGTGCTGGCGCGGATGGATTATCAACTGATCGAGGGTTGGATACTCCAGGCCGTGGGCGAGTATGACTGCGCGGGATTGCGCCCGGCGCTGGTGGCCCTGGAGGATATCGAGCTTTTCATGAGCCAGGGCCAGGAACGGGCGGCGGGCTGTCTTCTGGTCGAGCAGATGGGCGTGCTTTCGCATTTTGTCCAGGGTCTTTCCGGGCGAAGCCTGAAACTTGCCCCGTCGCGATCGACCTATACGGATACGCAGACGCTGTTTCTGCCGGGCGTGATTGCGCACCTTGGCAAGCGGCGGCAAAATTTTCTGCTCTACAAGGCGAATGTTACCCACCTTTGGGCCCAGGCAAGATTCGGCACTTTCCATCCGCCGCTTACCACCCTGAGCGCCCGTTATCCCGACCCTGAACGCGCTCTGGCTGTCTTCCATGCATTGGAGGTGGTGCGCCTGGATGCCCGCATCGCCCGGGATTTACCGGGATTGCATCGGGATATGCAGGGGTTGCGGCATGCTTTTGGCGAATCCCCTCCCCTTCCGGAATGGCGGGTGCTCACCCAGCCGCTCGCTTCCTCCGCAGCCACCGCGTGGGACTCGGTGGCGCTTCTCGCCGAGGCATTTCTTCTGCCACTGCCGGCGCTTGTCTGTTACCAGGGAGAACTCGATCCGCAAGCGGTGGCGTTGGTGCTGGAAAAACGCATTCCCCGTGAGAAGGCGCTTTTCCGATATTCACTGAAACAACTTGCCGAAGAAGCCGACCGCAAACAACACGAAACGCGGGAAGAGCTGGCATTCAAGGTGCGAATCGAACCGGATGATACGCTGCCAGAGGGCTTGTTCGTCGAGGTCACCCTCGATGAAAAACCGGTTGCCCCGCCGGATACCGTGAACAAACTCATGACATCGATTATCCAGGATTTTGGGGGGATTCCGGATGAATACCTGACGCCCGCGGGGCCGGGCGAATATGATGCCAGGGATTTCGGCGAGGAAGACCGCGACCCGGACGGGGTCTGGACCGGCACCTACCACGAAGAAGGGGCGTTTCTTTATGACGAATGGGACTATCGGCGCCGGCACTATCGCAAGAACTGGTGTGTCGTCCGGGAGACCAGCGTACCACCGCTCTACGATGATTTCGTGCCCCGCACCCTCGACAAGTATTCCCGGCTGCTGATTGGCATACGCAAGACCTTCGAGGCCCTGCGCGATACCGATCACCGCTTCAAACGCCAGTCCTTCGGTGACGGCGTGGATATCGACGCCTTCGTGGAGGCCTGGTCGGATGCCCATCGGGGCGTGGAAATGACCGATCGCCTGTTTACCCGCATGCACAAGGAAGAACGGGATATCGCGGTGATGTTCATGGTGGATATGTCCGGTTCCACCCAGGGCTGGGTCAATGATGCGGAACGCGAATCCCTGGTCCTGCTGGCCGAGGCGCTGGAACTGCTGGGGGACCGGTATGCCATCTATGGTTTTACCGGCATGAGCCGAAAACGCTGCGATGTGCTTCACATCAAGGATTTTCACGAACGCTACGATCAGGAGGTCCAGGCCCGCATCAGCGGCATATCGCCGGGAGATTACACGCGCATGGGACCGGCGATCCGGCACCTGAGTGAAAAGTTGATGGCCTTCGAGGCCCGCACCAAACTATTGATTACCCTCTCCGATGGCCGCCCCGAGGACTACCACATGGACTACCGGGGCATCTACGGTATCGAGGATACCCGCCAGGCGCTGCTGGAGGCCCATCGCTACGGCATCCATCCTTTTTGCATCACCATCGACGAGGAAGGGGCCGATTATCTGCCCAGAATGTACGGCGTCGCCAATTATGTGGTGGTCGATGACGTGGAAAAGTTACCCCGGAAGGTGGCGGGGATTTATCGGAAGTTGACGACGCGCTGAATTTGCCCTCCCCTCCTGTCGAATGCCGTAAGCGGCGGTAATTCAGTTGCTAGTGAAAAACCGGAAATGGGAGAATGCATAGGGATTTGAGTAGTGCGGGAATTCAGCCGATGTGGTCACCCGACAATAAGTTTATGGCAAACAAACACATAGAAAAATCATGATTTACAGAGAAACCGGCCAATATAAATGTAGCTATCAAGCCGATCAGCAGATCTTTCCGATCCGTTTGGATCGGATTGCTTTTGCCCTGACGCTTTTCGTCGCCTTTCTGGTCGTTCCCTTCGTCATCAACGATTACTGGGAGAAAATGGTTTTTCTGCCATTTCTGATATTCTCCCTGGCGGCGATCGGGCTCAATATCCTTACCGGTTACTGTGGTCAGCTTTCCCTTGGCAGTGGCGGATTCATGGCCGTCGGCGCCTACTCGGCCTACAAGCTGATGACGGCCTTCCCGGAATTGTCGGTTCTCGTGGTCATACCGTTTTCCGGCCTCATGGCGGCGGCTGTCGGGATGCTGTTCGGGCTGCCTTCCCTGCGCATCAAAGGCTTCTATCTGGCGGTGGCCACCCTTGCGGCGCAATTCTTCCTGGTTTGGCTGTTCAACAAGGTACCCTGGTTTTACAACAACTCGGCCACCGGACAGATCACGGCCTCCGAGCGCGCGGTTTTCGATATTGTTGTGACCGGCCCCAACGCCCAACCCTGGGCAACCTACCTGTTTTGTCTCATTATCCTCACTGTCCTTGCGTTTGCGGCCAGGAATATGATCCGCTCGAAAACCGGTCGTAGCTGGATGGCGATTCGCGATATGGATATCGCGGCCGAGATCATCGGCGTCTCACCACTGGCAACCAAGCTTTCCGCCTTTGCCGTTAGCTCTTTTTATATCGGTATCGCGGGGGCGCTGTATTTCATGGTTTGGTTCGGCGCGGTGGAACCCAACGAGGCCTTCGGCATCAACCAGAGCTTCTTTTTGCTGTTTGTTATCATCATCGGTGGCCTCGGGTCGATGCTGGGCTCATTCCTGGGCGCGGCCTTCCTGGTGTTGATGCCCATCGCGCTCAAGAACGCCATGGTGGGGGGGCTTGGCATGGATACCGGGCTTGCCAAGCATTTCGAGATCATGCTTATCGGGGCGCTGATCATCTTTTTCCTGATCGTCGAGCCCCATGGTCTGGCGCGGTTGTGGAGCATCGCCAAGGAAAAACTGCGAACGTGGCCGTTTCCGTATTGAAGTGCCCCACGTACATTGATACACGGGGGTTTGGGTTGTGGTTTCCTTCGCTCACACAATCCGATCTTGTTCGTCAGGCAACCGTCTTCGCTTGGGCAGGGGTTGCATGTAGGTGGAGACCGAGCGCTGAAATTACCTTCAAAACAGTGCCGAGCTCCGGATTGCCGGTTGATGACAGTGCCTTGTAAAGACTTTCCCGGCCAAGACCCGTCTCACGTGCAATTCGGGACATTCCTTTTGCTCGGGCAATATCGCCCAAGGCAACGGCTATGAGTTTCGGATCGCCCTCCTCAAGTGCCGCTTCCAGATATGCGGCCATCTCTTCATGGGTACTGAGATGCTCTGCAGGATCCCAGTGCGTCGTCAGTGTTTTTTTCATCGTCTGCCTCTATAGGTTGCGTGCGGTCAAAGAGCGGATTTATAGCCGACTGAATACGTCCCATCCTCCATCAATCGATTCTCTCCAGATTCTCCAATACTTCCACGTCAGCCAGATCCTTGGTTCTTCCCGATGCCCGTTTGTTGATGATGAGATCCGCAACGGAAGGAATGCGCACTTCAATCCCCTCGATATCCACGACCGTGGCGCGTAAAAACACCTCATCAAATCGGAGACCCGAAGCGGCAGTGATGATGTCGATGCGCCGTGGCGCAACGCCGATCTGAAAAACCATGCCATCGGTTTCGAAATCCGTCTTGGCAATGTCGTGCATCGGAGCACCGAAGCGCTGCAGGGCCCGCATAACGGCATCGGCGTTTTTGGGTGATGGCATGATCCAGATGTCGATGTCCATTGT
>JABDQX010000289.1 GCA_013042035.1 Gammaproteobacteria bacterium | reverse complement strand
GTGTAGAGGGTTACCTGTTCGCGGGCATCGAGCAGGGCAGGGGCCGTTATTCTTCCGTGCCAGGGAACGCTCCCCAGCGCGATCAACAGGCCAAGGAAAACGACCGACACGCGGGTGCGGCGACTGCGCACAATGGTGTTTTTATACATAGACCATGCCCTTATCTCGATGACCATGGGCCGCAGGATAAACCAACCGATCTCCACGACGAACAACACGATGCCCACCACCTTCACGAAAAAATGGTAGACCAACAGCGCGATGCCCACAAATAGAAAGAACCGGTAGATCCAGACCAAAAAGGCGAACAATACCAGGAAGCGTGTACGCCTGGCCGCAAAGCGTTCGGGGGGAGGCTCGCCGAGGGCGAACAGCGCCTCGCGTAGCCACCAGCGCCCGAAAGCAAATGCCCTCTGATGCAGATTGGGGATTTCCAGCCAGTCCGAGAGTAGATAGTAACCATCGAAACGCAGGAAGGGCAGGAGGTTGATGGCAAGGGAGGATATCCAGGCAACGGCGGCCAGGGTAAAGGCGGCATCGCGAAGTCCTCCCTGGGGCAGGAAACTCCAGGCCAGGGTGGCATAGGCGGCCAGCGTCAGCTCGGCCATCATACCGGCGGCCCCCACCATCATGCGTTGCCGGCGTGCCTGTAGTTTCCAGGTTTCCGTCGTATCGGTGTAGAAAAGCGGCCACAACACCAGAAACGCGATACCCATGGTGGGGATACGGCACCCAAAGTGTTTGGCCGTGTAGGCATGGGCAAACTCGTGGGCGAATTTTGCCACCACCAGGGCCAGTAAATAGCGCGCGAAACCGTCCCAGGTCAGCGTGTCGACAAAGGTGGCAACGAATACGTCCCACTGCCGAATCACCAGCCCCAGGCCCAATATAAGCGAGAGCACGGTGATCGCGATAAAGGGCCGGGACCCGATCCAGGAGAGCCTCCCGACAGTGGCCGAGAGAAACCGGTCCGGACGAATGAGGGGGATCTTGAAGAACAGATAATTGAGAAGCAATCGACGGAACCAGGATTGTTTCGCCCGTGTCATAAAATCCAACAGATACGCGGTCCCCTCGGCGTTCTGCACCCTGAGAAGATGATTGGTGACCAGAAACCGGACGGTGGCCAGCACGTCGTCATCCGTTACCGTCAGCGTCGTTTCATCGCACACCTGCTGGCTGACAACCGCCGGATCGCCCAGGGCCCAGCGGGAAATGATCTCGAAAGATCCCCAACCGATATGGAAAAATCGATTGCGGATTGGGTCGTGAATGAGCCAGGTGGGGCTACCATCATTGGCGGGCGCCCCCGGATACAGGGCAAGTTCGTCACGCAGGGGGGGGAGGGGTGTCATGTTGTGTTTTTGCGCTGACGTGATATAAGGCGATTTCTGTCAGAGAACATACCTGCCATACTCTACCACGTCGATCCCTTGCCATGGGCCACGATGGTGAATAACCTCTAGGCATCGCGAACATCGCCCCATGCGGATTTATGTTGGGGATTCGCTCACATCATCCCTTGGCCGAACCCGATTTTTTCCACTTCGTCCAAAAATCCCATTTCACCAAAGAGGAGGTACCGGAATGCTGGCTTCGACCGAGAAAATAGTGAAGGAGATCCCGAATATTCCCGTGAATGACCGATTGGTTCTGATTGATAACCTGTTGAAGAGTGTCAATCTGCCAACACGGGAGGATATCGATAGAGCGTGGTCGGAAGAAGTCGAGCGCAGGCACCGGGCGCTCAATGACGGAACAGCCACACTGATCCCCGGAGAGGAAGTTTTTGCAAGGGTCAGGGAAAGATTCTCGAAATGAAATACAGCTTTCATGAAGATGCCGAGAAGGATTTTTTTGCCGCAATCGAATATTACGAGTGAATATTACGAAAAAAGCCAATCGGGTCTCGGGCTGGAATTTTCAGAAGAAGTCTATGCCGCAATCGAGAGAATACGGGAACACCCCAATGCATGGACGGCCATCGATCCGAGAACGAGACGTTGCTTGACGAACAGATTTCCTTACGGAATCGTGTATCGGATAGTTGAGGGTCATATTCGGATTATGGCGGTAATGCACTTGCATAGGAAACCGGATTATTGGACAAACAGGGCGTAGATCTCGCTCGTTCCTTCGAAGCGCGTAGCGCGTAGGTTGGGGTGAGGAACGA
>JABDQX010000287.1 GCA_013042035.1 Gammaproteobacteria bacterium | reverse complement strand
CACCAGCTCTTCCCGGATTGGGTCGATGGGGGGAGTGGTGACCTGGGCAAAATTCTGCCTGAAGTAGTCGTAGAGCACCTTCGGACGATGGGACAGCACCGCAGGCGGGATGTCGCGGCCCATGGCCCCGATGGGATCCTGCCCTTCTGCTATCATGGGTTTCAGGTAGAATTTTATGTCTTCCAGGGTGTAGCCGAAGGCCTGTTGCATGCTGCGCACGGCGGATTCGTCGGCGGTATTTTCCTTGAGATCGGATAAGGGGAATTTCGCTTCCCCAGCCGGTAGATCCTGTAACCGAATTCGGGTTTCGTCCAACCACTTTTGGTACGGGTGCGCGGATGCGAGCTGGGCTTTTAGTTCCGAATCGTCCACGATCCGCCCCTGTTCCAGATCGATGAGGAACATCTTGCCTGGCTGGAGCCGCCACTTTTGCGCGATGTTCTCTTCGGGAATGTCGAGCACGCCCACCTCCGAGCCCATGATAACCCTGCCATCCTTGGTAACCACATAGCGGGCGGGTCGCAGGCCGTTGCGATCCAGTGTCGCGCCTATCTGACGGCCATCGGTAAACGCCATGGCGGCCGGACCGTCCCAGGGCTCCATGAGACCGGCGTTGTATTCGTAAAATGCCCGCCGTTTTTCATCCATCAGAGGATTGCCCAGCCATGCCTCGGGAATCATCAGCATCATGGCGTGGGTCAGGGAGTAGCCACCGGCCACCAGCAACTCCAGGGCGTTATCGAAGCTGGCCGAATCGGAGGCATCGGGCTCCACCACGGGCCAAAGCTTTTCGAGATCCTCGCCCAAACGCTTTGATGTCATGCTGCCCCGCCGGGCATTCATCCAGTTGATATTCCCCCGCAGGGTATTGATCTCACCGTTGTGGCACAGATAACGGAACGGTTGGGCCAGCTCCCAGGAAGGGAAGGTATTGGTGGAGTATCTCTGATGGACCAGGGCAAGCGCCGATGTCATGCGCTTGTCATTCAGATCCAGGTAATATTTGGAAAGGTTCTCGGCAAGCATCATTCCTTTGTAGAGCAACGTGCGGGACGACATGGAAGGAACATAGAAGCTTTCGCTATCCGGCATCTTTTTCACGGCCTGGTGCCACAGCCGGCGGATCGTATAGAGCTTGTGCTCGAAGGCGTCCTCATCCGGGTCGTTTTTCATGGTGACCCCTTTGGCGATGAAGGCCTGACGGATCACGGGCTCGATAGGTTTGACGCTCTCGCCAAGCCAGGCATTATCGACAGGGACATCCCGCCAGCCAAGGAACACCTGGCCCTCGGCTGCCACCTTTTCGGGCAGAAGGGCCTCGCTGGCAGCGCGCAGATCGTCATCGCGCGGCAAGAAAACCATAACGACCCCGTAATCGCCGGGTGCCGGTAAATCGATGCCGATGGATTGACACGCCTCCCGCAGAAAATCATCCGGTTTCTGTATGAGAATGCCCGCACCATCTCCCGCCAGGGGATCCGCGCCCACCGCACCCCGGTGAGTTAGGTTGGCAAGGATTTGTAGTCCGTCCCGGACAATATCGTGACTCCTGCGGTTTTTGATATCGACGACAAATCCCACGCCGCATGCGTCATGTTCATTGCGCGGGTCGTAGAGGTCTTGTTTTGATGATATGGCGGGATTGTGCATTTATTCTAACCGTTGTAATTGAATGATGTTGATTTCGTGTGCAAGTTTTTCCAAACCTAAACCTGAACCTGGAGCGATCTTATCATCTCGGCACGACCAAGGAGAATCCGGCACGCGTGTTTTGTTACCTTCCCCCCGTAGCGAAGGGTGCTACCAAATGGGTTTTGCATACAGCTCAAGGGGCTCTTATCATCTTGACAAGGCATACTTTCAAAATCACCATCCACGTCATGTATACGAAGCTGACATTACGAATGGATGATTCAACGACCTCTTCACATGGCGCTCCGGGGGGCTGCTCCGGGTATTTTTCGTTACATGTGTGGACAGCTCCATTGAGGAACCCGAATCCATGACCGATGACAAAAAACAGATCTTCAGCGATTTCGACTTTGCCGGCGCCCTGGAGTTCCTGCATCTGTTTCCCTATGAGAAATGGGAACCCAAAATCACGCCCATACAGCCCACGACCTCATTAATGATCAATCTGAAACGGGCGGAACGCCAGATCACGACCGACGCCAATGAGTGGGAGCAACGCCTGTTCATGGAGCTTGTATTTCTGGAGGCACTGGAAAATCACAACATCAGGATGTGGCAGGAAAAATCCATTGACGCCGGAAGCTCGCCTTTCCGTGGTAAAGTGGATTTTGCCTTTACATCCTATAGAGCTTCTTTCAAATTACCCTATGTCGTGCTCTCGGAGGCCAAAAAGGAGGATTTCGAAAAGGGATGGGGCCAATGCCTGATGGCGGCAAAGGCGACCCAGTTACTTAACGAGCAGGCAGGTTACCGATTCGATATCCATGGGATCGTGAGTAGCGGCAGAATTTGGGAATTCGGGAAATATACGACAGATAATAAATTCTATAAAACAGATGTTTATTCGTTATCACAATTGGACGTATTGCTGGGGATTCTTCATATAATATTCGATGCGTGTGATAAACATGGGATATGACGCGCAATATGATACTGCGGAGCAGAATCATCACCGCACAGCGATCGTCTACGATTTCGATGGAACACTTGCCCGGGGCAATGTGCAGGAGCACGGCTTTTTTCCGGACCTTGCCATCGATGCACCCGATTTCTGGCAGGGTGTGGACGAGTTTGCGCAAACCCGCGACTGTGAGCGTACGCTTATGTATCTGTGGGGCATGCTCCAGGAAGCAAAACGGAGAAATTGCCCCATTACGCGGGCCTCGCTTGCACGCCATGGTGCGAAAGTCCCGTTATTTCCGGGGGTGGATGATTGGTTTGGGCGCATGAACGGCTACGCGCGTGATCGGAACCTGAACCTGGAGCATTACGTGATCTCTTCGGGAAACCACGAGATTATTGAAGGATGCGCCATTTATCACCAATTCCGGCAAGTTTTCGCATCGAAGTATCTCTACGATGCGGCGGGAGAGGCGGTGTGGCCGGGAGTGGCCATCAACTATACGACCAAGACCCAATATCTGTTTCGGATCAACAAAGGCATTCTAAACAACTGGGATGACCATCGCGTCAATCGCTGGTTGCCGATGGAAGAGCGTCCCCTGCCTTTCACGAGGATGATCTTTATCGGCGATGGCGATACGGATATCCCCTCGATGAAAATGGTTAGATACCAGGGCGGTTTTTCCATCGCGGTTTTCGATCCGGATCGCCGGGAAGACGAAAAGTCGCAAGAGAACGTCTATCGCCTGATATCCGAGGACCGGGTCAATTTTGTCGCGCCTGCCGATTACCGGGCGGGCAGTCAGTTGGAGATTATCGTCAAGGGTATCATTGGGCGGTTTGCACGGGATATCGGTTATCGGGAATAATTTTGCTTCGCGCGCGTAACGTCGGCTCTGCGTAAGGCCCTAATTACGCAATGGGTTAGCTGTATACGTCGATGCTGAATGTTTCCATGGTCGCCAGACCGTGTTCGTCGGTAATGTCGATTGCGAAGGAATCGTCATCAGGGGATCCGTCGTTGATGTACTTGAAGCCATCATCCGTCATTTCGAGGCTGCCATGGCCAGGATTAGTGTTGACGCTATAGCCGAATGTGTCTCCCTCAGTATCGGCACCCAGAAGTAGCCCCTGATAGTACCCGCTGGACTTTACCTCGATTGTGGTCGAATTGGCGTAGGTAGTAACGTTCTGGCTGTGGAAGAGCCAGGCACTGCCGGTGCCACCGTCGCTGCCAGGCGCCCTGACGATAAAATCCCACAAACCATCCCCGTCCGTATCCCCCGCATCACTGACCGAAGACCCGAACATGTCACCGGCCGAATCACCATGGAAGGTGTGGAGAATAGCCCCATCATTTCCGGAAAGAATCTGCACACTGCCGGCATCGGTTCCGTTGGTATCATCTCCGGGTGATCCGACAATCACATCGTCATAGCCGTCGTTATCGATATCCCCGGCATCGCTAAACGTGTCGCCGGCATCGCCTAGCGATGTCTGTTCGACGGAAAATCCCTGTACCGAGACAAGCCCGGGCGCGTCGTTGACGGCGGTTACCGTTATATCCCGGGTGGCGGTTGTACTCAATGCGCCATCGGCGGTGCCGTCCGAGTTGCCATCGGTCACCGAGAAGGTCATCGTGCGGGTGGTCTCGGTCGGGTCCTCCGAGGTGTTTTGGTAGGTAACGCTTTCGAGTGCGCTCTGGTAGTCGGCAACCAAAGCGCTTCCCGTTAGGGTCAGCACGCCGCTGCCGGTGTCATAGGCTCCGGTGATACCGCTTTGGTCAGTAAAGCCCAGCTCGTCCGCCCCGGACTGGAAGCCGGCGGTGATGGAGACGGTCGCGCCGGTGATGTAGGCGTCATCAACGTCGTTCAGGGTCAACCCCGGATCGATGGTGGTGGCCGCATCGTTTTCGGTGTAGGTCAGTGCTGAAGCAGTGGTGGTCATGTTCGGCGCATAGTTGCCGATAACCGTCACGTCGATGGTCTCCACGGCCGAGGTGCCGTAGTCGTCGGTAATGGTTATTTGGAAAAGATCGTCGTCAAAGGTGCCATCGTTGCTGTAGACGAAGCTATTATCGGTGAGTGTCAGTGTGCCGTGGGTGGGGTTGGTGTGGATGCTGTAACTAAAAGTACTGCCGGCGGGGGCATCGTCCAGAAGCATTCCCTGGAACTCCCGGCCCGATTTGAGTGAGATTGTGCTCAGGCCGGCAGTCGTCGTGGCAATCTGGCTGTGGAAAAGCCAGGCACCGCCGGAATCGGTACCGTCATTATCGGCAAAACGCGCTCCGACGATGAAATCCGGCAAACCGTCACCGTTCATGTCCCCCGCACCACCGACTGCATCTCCGAACATGTCACCGGCCGAATCACCCTGGAAGCTGTAGAGGCGCTCGCCGGTGTTTCCGGAAACGATCCAGGCACTGCCGGCGTCGGTACCGTTGCTATCGGCACCATGTATCCCAATAATCACATCGTCATAGCCGTCGTTATCCACATCTCCCACGCTGCCAGTTTCTCCCTCTCCCCCAAGCTCGTCATCGGCCGCATCGCCATGAAAGGTATGGATGGTGGCGCCATCGATGCCGGAAAAGATCCAGGCGCTGCCGGAATTTGTCCCATTGACATCATCGAGATAGGCACTGACGATCACATCGCCGTAACCGTCGTTGTTGACATCTCCTGCGTTACTGACTGACCACCCACACTTGTCATTGGCAGAATCGCCCTCGAAGGTGTAGAGGGTGCTCCCGTCCGCTCCGGAATAGACCCGCGCCTTGCCGGAATCATTGCCATTGACGTCACTGTCGGGTATCCCGACGATGACATCGTCGACGCCATCGTTGTTTACATCGCCGGCGTCACTGACCGCGCGACCCAACTTGTTACCGTTTCCACTGCCCTGAAAACTCAGGAGAACGCTTCCATCGGCTCCGGAATAGACCCGAGCTCGACCGGCATTGTTGTTACCACTGGGATCATCGAGATGGATGCTGACAATAACATCGTCGGCACCATCGTTGTTGATATCTCCTGCGCCATCGACCGAAAGGCCGAGCTTGTCACTACCGTCAGTGCCACCGAAGGTGTGAAGCAGCGCACCATCGATCCCGGAATAGACATAGGCGCTACCGGAATCTGCTCCATTGGGGTTATCAAACGGCGCCCCGATAATCACATCGTCGAAACCGTCATTGTTCACATCCCCCGCGCCACTGACCGAATATCCGAGTTCGTCACCTGAATTGCCATGGAAGGTGTAAAGCAGAGCACCATCATTGCCGGAAAAAACGGTTGCACTGCCGGCGCTGGTGCCATTGGTATCGTCGAGATGGGCTCCGATAATCACGTCGTCGAAGCCGTCGTTATTCACATCCCCGGCAATATCGACTGAATACCCCAACTCGCTGTTACTCGAAGCGCCATAGAAGACGTAAGCGGCGGTAAATCCCTGCACGGTGATAAGCTCTGGAACAGAGTTTATCGTGATGTTGACGGTATCATCATCGGTCTCCGGCCCACCGATGCCGTTATAGCCCTGGTCATCGGTTTGGATTTGCACCGAAGCCGCGCCGCTATAATCGGAAGTGGGCGTAAATTGCATCCCGTCGAGGGCTGTGTTGATTGCGGTGAGAGTACCGGTGAATGTCGCGGTAGCATCATCCGCGCCGTCGCCCGCGGTAAAGCTCAAACCCGAGATGGTGGACACGGTGAGGGTGCCGTTGGTGGCGGTGAGGGTGACCGCCAGGGAATCGCTCCCGATATCCACGTCGTCGATTGCAATGAGGTTGCCGTTGCCGGTGCTGAAGGTCAGGCTGGTATCCTCATCAATGGTTTGGATGCCGGGAATCGTATGAATCGGGGCGTCGTTGATGGTGGTGACGGTCACATTCCGTGTGGCGGTGTCACTCAATGGACCATCGGCGATGCCGTCCGAATTGCTGTCGGTAACCTGGAAGGTCACCGTGCGGGTAGCGTCGGTTGGGGCAGCGGAAGAATTGTGGTAGCTCACGCTGGCAAGCGCCGTTTGGTAATCGGTAACCGACGCGCTGCCGGTCAGGGTCAGTACGCCACTGGCGGCGTCATAACTGCCGTTGATACCGTTTTGGTCGATAAAGCTCAGCACATCCGTCCCGGACTGGAAGCCTGCAGTAATGGAGACGGTTCCATCGGCGATGTTGGTGTCATCCATGTCGGTCAGGGCAAGT
>JABDQX010000278.1 GCA_013042035.1 Gammaproteobacteria bacterium | reverse complement strand
GTGTAGGGCAATTCGGCGAATAGTTGCGACAAACAGTGCACCTCCGAGGATGCAACAACAAACAAGGCAATCCTTGGTTAATCGGCAATCCCACTGTTACAGAGAGTTTTATTTATCATCATGACACCGGGAAGGCAATCCCTCACCTTCCCACAATCAAAAATCAGCAATAACGAATCACCCTGCGGCGCGTTCTTCCAAGATCGCCACGGCGGGCAGTTTTTTGCCTTCCAGGAACTCCAGGAACGCCCCACCACCGGTGGAGATATAGGAGACCTTGTCGGAAATACCGTATTTGCCGACTGCCGCTACGGTGTCGCCACCACCGGCAATGGAAAATGCGCTCGATTCCGCGATAGCCATTCCCATGGCCTTGGTGCCTTCTCCGAACTGATCGAACTCGAAAACGCCAGCCGGTCCGTTCCAGACGATGGTGCCGGCTTTCTTGAGGATCTCCACGTAGCGGGCGGCCGTCTCGGGGCCTACATCGAAGATCATGTCGTCGTCCACGACTTCGTTGACCTTCTTTTGGGTGGCCGCTGCTGATTCGGAGAATTCCTTGCCGACCACGACATCGGTGGGCACCGGGATCTCACCGCCCTTGGCCTTGGCGACATCCGAGAGCCGTTTTGCTTCGGCAACCAGATCCTGCTCGTAGAGAGACTTGCCTACCTTGTGGCCATCGGCAGCAATGAAGGTATTGGCGATACCACCCCCGACGATCAATTGGTCGACGATCTTGGAAAGGCTGTCCAGCACCTCCAGCTTACCGGACACCTTGGCCCCACCAACGATGGCCACCATGGGCCGCGCGGGATTATCCAAGGCTTTGCCCAATGCCTCCAATTCACCCGCCAACAGCGGGCCCGCGCATGCGGTGGGGGCGTATTTGGCAACCCCATGCGTCGAGGCATGCGCCCGGTGCGAGCTACCGAATGCATCCATCACATAGACATCGCACAGCGCTGCCATCTTTTTGGCCAGTTCGTCGTCGTTTTTGGTTTCGCCGGCATTGAAGCGGACGTTCTCACAGATAACCACTTCGCCGGCCTCGATCTGTACGCCGTCCAGCCAGTTGGCCTCCAGACGCACGGGTTTGCCCAGCAAGTCGGCCAGGTAGTCCACGACCGGTTTCAGGGAAAACTGTGGATCCGGCGCACCCTTCGGGCGTCCCAGATGGGACAACAGCATTACCTTGGCCCCGGCATCCAGGGCGAATTTTATGGTGGGCAGGGATGCGCGAATACGCGTATCGTCGGAAACCTTCCCATCCTTGATGGGAACATTCATATCTTCGCGTATCAGTACGCGTTTGCCCTTAAGATCGAGATCGGTCATTTTGATGACGGCCATTGTAAAACTCCTTGACAGGTTGGACGTAGTGGATAAGCGCCTCTGGCGCACACCACCGATATTCGGCTGATATTCGGTGGATGCGGCCTTACGGCCTTATCCACCCTACAACTCGCAAAATTAGCGCTCCGCTTAACCCAAACGAAAACAGCCAGCTATCCGCCCTATGCGCCGATAGCTGGCCGCTTCCTTCAACGGAACGACATAACGCGGTTTTACGCGTTCATCAGGGCCACTGTGGTATCCAACATCCGGTTGGAGAAGCCCCACTCGTTGTCATACCAGGACAGCACTTTGACCAAGTTTCCGCCCATGACCCGGGTTTGGCTGGCGTCATAATTGGACGAGAAAGCGGTGTGGTTGAAGTCGACGGAAACCAGCGGCTCGTCGCAGAAGGACAGAACACCCTTGAGCTCGCCTTCGGAGGCCGCTTTCAGGATGCCATCGATCTCTTCCTTGCTGGTGTCGCGCTTTGCCACGAAGGTCAGATCCACAACGGAGACGTTGATGGTGGGTACGCGCATGGCGAATCCATCAAGTTTACCGTTCAGATCGGGCAGCACCAGACCCACGGCCGCTGCGGCGCCGGTCTTGGTGGGGATCATGGACTGGGTCGCGGAGCGGGCGCGCCGCAGATCGGAATGATAGACGTCGGTCAACACCTGGTCGTTGGTGTAGGCGTGGATGGTGGTCATGAGACCATGGACCAGACCGATTTTGTCATGGAGGGGTTTGACCATGGGGGCCAGACAGTTGGTGGTGCAAGAAGCGTTGGAGATAACCGTATCGGCGGATTTCAACTCGCCTTGGTTGACGCCATAGACGATGGTCGCGTCTACGTCATTGCCACCGGGAGCGGAGATGATGACCTTTTTGGCCCCACCCGTCAGATGCGCGCTGGCCTTGGCTTTGCTGGCGAAGAAACCGGTGGACTCATGGACCACATCGACGCCCAACTCGCCCCAGGGCAATTTGGCGGGATCACGCTCGGCCAACACCCGAATACGATCACCATTGACGATCATGTAATCGCCATCGACGGACACTTCACCTGGGAACTTACCGTGCGCGGTATCGTATTTAGTCAGATGAGCATTGGTTTTGGCGTCGCCCAAATCATTGACGGCAACAATCTGGACATCCTTGCGACCGGATTCATACACTGCGCGCAAAATATTACGGCCGATACGGCCGTAGCCATTGATACCTACCTTTATAGTCATTTTTTTTATCCGAGTGGTTTGGGCACCCAACAGGAAAAAACACACCCACCTTAGCTTGTCTTTTTGCCGGGCTTCCATGTTGCAATGACGGTTACATAGCTCGCTATGCGTCCGTCATTTCGCCTTGAAGCCAAACAAAATTTTGCGTAATCCGGGTATATTTTTCCCTGTGGACTGCCTTGGGAAAAAGACAAACCGCATTCCTATCGTGAAAAAGCCCATCGCCAAGAAACGCGGTGAAGTTATAGCAAAGTTATACTTTTCAATGTATGTATTGAAGATACCAAGCAATGGTACTATTGCCGCTTACCCTTCCGCAACTCCCAACCCGACAGAGACTATAAATTTCGGCCGTGCCGGATGACTTTGCGGGGGAAAATCACCATGCATAAAAAACTCCTCGAAAAATACAACGTCCCCGGCCCCCGATATACCAGTTACCCGACGGTACCCTATTGGGACGATGAAACATTTACAATGGCCCGGTGGCGGCAAACTCTCGAACGTGCCTTTACCAAAAGCAATGAACGCGACGGGATCAGTTTGTATGTCCATCTGCCTTACTGCGAAAGCCTGTGTACCTATTGTGGGTGCAATAAGCGGATCACCAAAAACCATGATGTAGAGCTTCCCTACATCGACACCGTTTTACGAGAGTGGGCGCTGTACCGCGCCCTTTTGGGCGATACGCCACGCATCAGGGAACTCCATCTTGGCGGAGGAACACCGACATTCTTCAGCCCGAAAAACCTGGAAACACTGATTACCTCGCTGCTGTCCGGGGTTACCCTCACGGACCCCTATGAATTCGCTTTCGAGGCGAATCCCAATTCCACCACAAAAGAGCACCTTTCAACCCTGTTCGGCCTAGGGTTCAGGCGCCTGAGTCTCGGCGTCGAGGATTTCGACCCCAAGGTTCAGGACGTCATCAACCGTATTCAGCCATTCGAGCGGGTTGCCGCCGTTACCCATCAGGCACGGGAGATCGGCTACCCCTCCGT
>JABDQX010000272.1 GCA_013042035.1 Gammaproteobacteria bacterium | reverse complement strand
ATCATATGTTGAGCGAAGTCGTCGAGATTGCCGACAAGCGATTTGCGCAAGGGAAAATCGGCGTCATCGATATCGGGTTTCGAACATCCGACTACACCATCGCCGATTCCACCAAATATTCCGAGCGTGGCAGTCATACCACCGACTCCGGGATAGCCCAGGGTTTTGCCCTCATCGCAAACAAACTCCGGGAAGTCAGCGGCGTCAACGTAGAGTTATACCGCTTGTACGATGCCGTGGCGCGGGGCTCCATCAAGATCCGCGGAAAGACCATCGATATCACCAAACTGACGGAAGAGGTCTTCAGCAAGCTGGCAACCGCTGTTGCCACGGAGGTCGACAGATTGTGGTCCGAAGACTGGGATCTGGATCTTATCGTCATCACAGGTGGTGGTGGTGCCGTGTTGGCGCCTTATCTGCGGCCTTTATTGCACGGTGAGGTTCTGGCGGTGGATCCCAGCAAGGACCTTCGTTTGCAGAATGTGCGTGGATATTGGAAATACGCCAAGCACCTTTGGGGACGCGCTCAATCGACGGATCAGCCCACCGATATATAAATCCGGGCGCGTGTCATCCGAATATTGGCCCCACTTTCGTGGGGCCTTTGTTTTCTTGAGTAAATTCGACGGAAAAAGGCGCTGGATGTATCGGAAAAGCAAGACTTCCGATTGCCTCGCGAAGAGGAGGCGTATGGCTTTGCGAAGCAAAATCATTTTCATTGCGATCCTTGTCATCGCCCAAACGATGATAAGCGCAGGCGCCGTGGAGACGCGTCTATCCGGTCATGTGGAATCGCAGGTGCGCTGGTTCCAGTCCTCTCCAACACTTGGCCCCAGCTCGGATCAGCAACTCACGGGAATAAGCCCCTCCATTGCCGTGCAGCCCGAGTGGCGATACCAGACCAGGAATCGCAAACACGACTTCAGCATTATTCCCTTTGCGCGCTACGATGCGGACGACGACGATCGAACCCATGTGGATATGCGGGAACTCTACTGGTTGTACCATGGACAGGGATGGGAGGTTCTCGCGGGCATCAACCGGGTCTTTTGGGGCGTTGCCGAGTCCCGTCACTTGGTGGATATCATCAATCAAACGGATCTGGTGGAAGATCCGGACGAGGAAGATAAACTCGGGCAGCCCATGGTTCGGCTGACCATGGATCTTAAGCCAACACTGGGGTTGGCTCGGGTACTCGATCCGGAGAATGCGAAAAAAGGAGACTGGGGGAAATTAACCCTATTCTTGCTGCCCGGTTTCCGCGAACGCACTTTCCCAGGATCCGAGGGTCGTTTGCGCGGGCCGCTGCCGGTCGATGAAAGCGACGCGGTATACTCCGATGGCGCGAGCCGTGATCGCGTCGACCTTGCATTGCGTTATTCCCACACCATCGACAGATGGAATCTCGGTCTGCATTACTTCCACGGCAATAGCCGTGAACCTCGCCTGATACCGAACCATCCAGATCTAAGACAGGCCACTCATGTAAACCCAAATTACGATCTCATCAATCAGGCAGGTCTGGATATCCAGTATACCGGTGACGTTTGGCTGGGGAAATTCGAGGGGATTATCAGAGAAGGGCAGGGCAGCACCTTTGGCGCATTGGTGGCCGGATTGGAATATACAAAGTACCAGATTTTCGATTCCGACACCGATCTGGGGCTTTTGGTGGAGTATCTCTATGATGGCCGTGACGATGATGGTCTATCCGCGCCGGTAACCCCCTTCGATAACGATATCTTCCTGGGCACCCGGCTCTCATTGAACGATGTAAAGAATACCCAGGTACTGGCTGGCATCATGATGGACCTGGACATCGACGAGTACTCTTTCAATATAGAGGCCGAACGGCGAATCACCAACAACATGAGCGCTGAATTGCTGCTTCGACTATTCGATGGCGGCGATCCCCTGGGCGCTTTTTCCCGTATCAGGAAAGACGATTACGTTCAGTTTTCCTTGTCTTATCACTTTTGAGAGACTGTTGGGCCGCATCTTTAGGCGATTGCCAGAAAAGAATATACCGGATTGCACGGTAATTTTGTTCGTATTCAAGGCGCGGCAACAGGCGCATAGTCGTTCTATGTAACTGTTGACGTAACGCAGAAAACGGACAAAAGGACA
>JABDQX010000268.1 GCA_013042035.1 Gammaproteobacteria bacterium | reverse complement strand
TCGTAATAGCGCCGCAGCACCTTGATGACCGGGACCGTTACATGCTCGAGCTTGTAACCGAGGAAATAGATGCTGATGATGGGCGTCGCCCTGACGGACTTTTCACCCTCGACCGGGAATCCTTTTTTGTACTGATCGCCGAGGTAGCGCCGAAAGCGCATGATGTCGGAGGAATACTTCGCTTTCTGGATCTCGATGATGACGTGCCGTTCTTCACCGCTGGATGTCTGCAATCTGGCGGAAAAATCCAGCCGGTACACGGTGAAGGAGCTATTCTCCAGCGCTATGGCCGTTTCCTGGGGCAGGAGATCCAGGGCGACGATCTCTTCTTCGAGGATGGTGGAGAGGATGAGGATGGCGATCTCGTTGTTCTGCATCAGGTACTTGAACACGACATCGTAGATGGGGTTGGCTATTTGCATGGCGCATCACCTCTTGGAGTGCATGAGCACATGAAACGGTGCTCCACGCGATTATAGCCGCTTACGGAAGGCGAAATACAACGATTGGTTTTTCAGTCTCCTGGTTCGGGATCGCGCGGCCAGTCGATGGCGTTCAGGGCGTCGACGTCGCCGGCTGCGAAGGCTTTGTCCGCCGCCTTCATTAAACGCTTTTTGATGCCAAGGGCAAAACCCATATTTGAATATTCCTCGACCTTGGCATTGACACGGTGGACAAGCTCATCGGCCGAAGCGCCCTCGCCTCGGGCGCGGCAGGCCAGAAAAGGAATCCGCGCGGTTTTGTCTGCAATAAAGGTATTTTGGTCGGGGCGAGAGGATTTGAACCTCCGACCACCTGAACCCCATTCAGGTGCGCTACCAGGCTGCGCTACGCCCCGGAAATAAGCATCAGTACCGCAAGATTTGGAGAATATCCTCGAGCTCCACGCGAAGCTGGTGGGCCAGTTGCTGGCTTTGGTTTACATTAACCACCGAATCGTTCCCCAAAAGCCGTTGGCGAGCGCCGCCAATGGTAAACCCGTGCTCGTAAAGGAGGCTGCGGATCTGGCGAATCAGGATAACATCCTGCCGTTGGTAATACCGACGGTTACCCCGCCGTTTAAGGGGTTTTAGCTGAGGGAATTCTTGCTCCCAATAGCGTAGCACGTGCGGCTTTACACCGCAAAGCTCGCTGACCTCGCCAATGGAAAAATAGCGTTTTGCCGGTATTGCCGGCAGCTTGTTATTGCTCGGTGCTTCCAGCATGGTTTTCGACCCTGGCTTTCAGTTTCTGACTTGGTTTGAATGTCACAACGCGCCGAGCGGTTATTGGGATCTCTTCCTTGGTTTTTGGGTTTCTCCCCGGTCGCTGCTCTTTATCCCGCAGATCGAATTTCCCAAAACCGGATAGTTTGATCGATTCTCCGTTTCCCAAAAGTTCCCGTAAACTGTCGAAAAACATTTCGACCAGTTCTTTTCCTTCACGCATATTCAGACCCATTTCATCATGAAGCCGTCTGGCTATACCAGCTTTCGTCAATGACACTGGAATCTCCTGTTGGTGCCATGGCGCGGCGAAGCCGCAACCAAGTAGTAAAGTACGCAGCCGTATACAAAATGCACTTCCTAACTGCGTTGAAAGTTTCCTCAAATGCTCATTTACTTCCGTGTAAACCCCGCTTTTTCGTCAATTTTCGCCTTGTTAGGAAACACAATCCGAGTTTTGCATTTGCCTCAATAGCCGTAGTGTCTCGGACTCAACCCCGTGGGGTCGCGCCAAGGCGTTCTTTTAACACGGCCATCGTGGCCGCGACAAGCCCATCGATCTCCGAATCTTGCAAGGTACGGGATACATCCTGGAAAACCAAACCGAATGCCAGACTTTTTTTACCGGAATCGATACCTTCACCACGATATTCGTCGAATACGGTGATGTTTTTCAACACGCCGGTGGCTGCCTGACGAATGCAATCGCGTGCCGCATGGGATGATACATCAGTGTCCACGACTACCGCGATATCTCGGCGAACAGCGGGGAACTTAGACAGCGGGATATATTCCGGCAGTATGCCTGATTCGAGCGCCGCCAGCTTGAGCTGGAACACCAGAATATTGCCTGTCAGCTTCAGTTCCCGACCAATCCGCGGATGCAGGTTTCCAATCCACCCCATGGGGTGTCCGTTTTGTTCAATCAGCGCGCTCTGGCCGGGATGGAGTGCGCCAGAGTGAAAAGTGGAATCGGAGGGTCGAACAAAACGGCATTGCTCGGCCTGCCCCGTGAGTGACAGCAAGCCCTCCACATCGGACTTCATATCAAAAAAATCCACTTCTCGATCCGGGATTCCCCACTGCTCGGCAAACACGCTACCCGTGGCCACCGCCCCCAATACCCGTTCCTGAACAGGTTCGCCATCGTGTTGGCTATTGAACACAAGACCCGACTCGAAGAGGCGGACCCTGGACTGTTGGCGCCGCAGATTGTGGACGACCGCCTGCAAAAGGCCCGGCAACAATGTGGTACGCATGACGACCATCTCGGAAGAGATTGGGTTTTGCAACGCCAGCGATGGTGCGTCCGGATCGATGAGCGAAACGATATCCGGGTCCACGAAGCTGTAGGTAATCGCTTCCCGATAGCCTCGCTCCACCAGTACCTGACGCATTCTGGCAAGCGATACCGTGGCATCACTCACCTTGTGGGGTGCCAGTGGCAGGATGGGGCGTCTGGCGGGGATGCCATCGTAACCCGTGACGCGAACAACCTCTTCGATAAGATCCGCCTCCAGGGCAATATCGAAGCGAAAGCTCGGTGGCGTTACGCGCCACGTGTTATCCGCGGCCCCATTCCCGGTGCCACTGTCAGCCCCAATACCATCGGAAACCGCTGCCATGCCAAGGCGCATCAACACATCGGATACCGTATCCGCCGCGAAGGAGACTCCGAGTAGGCGCTGCAGCCTGGATTCCCGTAGCCGCACCGAGGTTGGTTTAGGGATATCGTCCAAAGAGACCGCTTCGATAATCGGTCCCGGTT
>JABDQX010000171.1 GCA_013042035.1 Gammaproteobacteria bacterium | reverse complement strand
CATCAGCAATACGTCTTCGTTGAGAATCCGCAAATTCCCGGTTCTGCGCGTCATGTTACCGCAATTGTAGTGTTCCAGATTACGGTTAGTGGTCATGATGTAAGGGTAATCCCCGCCATGCTTTCTGATCTCGTCGGATTCCTCGAACGGGATGTGGAAGAGCTTACCCCTGCCTGTCTTGAATGTTTGCGTGTGGAGTATTTTGGTGTCGGTTCCATCCGGCGCGACGGGCCACTGTTTGCCGTTATCACCGAGATTATCCCAGGTAACACCGGCAAAAAACGGTACGATTCGTGCAATCTCCGCCAGCACGCCGCTCGCCGTATAGTGAGCCCCATAATCAGCGGACTCGTAGCCCATCCGGTGCATGATGTCGATAATGATTTGGCCATCGGGTTTCGCGCCCGCCAGGGGCTCGCGTATCTTTTGCACCCGCTGTATGCGTCTTTCTCCGTTGGTAAACGTCCCTTCCTTTTCAAACGAGGATGTTCCGGGGAGGATGACGGTCGCCATTCTGGCCGTTTCCGTCATGAATATGTCCTGAACCACCAGCAGTTCCAGCCGTCCCAGCGCCTCCTTGACCTTACTGGTGTCAGGATCCGTTCGTAACAGGTCTTCCCCGATGATCCATAGGGCCTTCAATGGGCCTTCGATGGCCGCGTTCATCATTTCCGGGGTTTTATATCCCACATGGCGCGGGACGATATTCACGCCGTAGAAGGTATTATATTTATCATTGTTCTCGGGCAAGGTGATATCCAGATAGCCCGCGCCCTGATGGGGTTGACAGCCCATGTCGGCTGCCCCTTGTACATTGTTTTGCCCCCGCAAAGGATTGATGCCGGTTCCCGGTCTGCCGATATTGCCGGTAATCATCGCCAGGGCGGCAATCAGTTGCACGGTAAACGTCCCTTGTTTTTGCTCGGTTACCCCCAGGCCATGAAACTCCATGGCGGCATTTGCCGTGGCGTAGGCATGGGCGGCCTCTTTCACCAGGGCGCTGTCGACCCCGGTAATGCGCGCCATTTCCTCCACGTCGATACTCGCAATGCCTTCCTTGAAATCCTCCCATCCGTTCACTCCCGTCTCGACCCTGGCCTCGATAAACCTTCTATCCACCCAGCCTTCCGTCACGATGGCGTGGAGCATCATATTGAGAAGCGCTACATTGGTTCCCGGCCTTAACTGGAGGTGATAATCGGCGTACCTTGCCAGCTCGATTTTTCTGGGATCGATCACGATGCCGGTCGCGCCCCGGATAAGCCGCTGTTTGATCTTTGCCCCCGTCACCGGATGGGCCTCGGTGGCATTGGCCCCGATCACCAAAATGCAGTCGGTGGCGGCCAGATCCGCAATGGAATTGGTCGCAGCTCCCGTACCGACGGTGCGCTGCATGCCCAACGCCGTCGGAGAATGACACACCCTGGCGCAGCAATCGATGTTATTCGTGCCAATCACCGCCCGGATGAACTTCTGCATCAGGTAGTTTTCTTCATTGAAGGTGCGGGCCGAAGCAATACCGGCAATCGCATCCGGCCCATGGTTTTTTTTGATGCGGTTGAATTCGGCGATCAGATAGTCGTAGGCCTCGTCCCAGGTGACTTCCCTGAATTCCCCATCCTTGCCTTTTATCATGGGGTGTCTTAAACGATCGGGATGATCATGAAACCCGAAGGCATAACGTCCTTTCAGACATGTATGTCCGGCATTGACGTCGGCGTCGAAGGGTGCCCGGATCGATAGGATCTTGTCGTTCGAACTGGAGACTTCCAGGTTACAACCCACGCCGCAATAGGTGCACACGGTCCGCGTGACCCTGGCCTGCCTGATGGCCGTTGACTGGAATACATCGGAGATGGCGGCGGTGGGACAAACCTGGGCGCAGGCGCCGCAACTCACGCAATCGGATGCCAGAAAAGATTCGTTATTGCCCTTGATGATGTGGCTGTCGAAACCTCTCCCGGCCATGGCCAGTACGAACTTTCCCTGGACTTCGTCGCATGATCGAACGCAGCGGGCGCAGTGAATACACCGGGCGAGATCGGATCGCATGTAGGGATGGGAGAGATCCTTTCCCGTGTTCAGGTGATTTTGACCTGTGGGATAACGCACTTCTCTGATGCCGACCCTTGCCGCGATGGCCCGCAGCTCACAGTTGCCGTTGGCCTCGCACACCAGACAGTCAAGGGGATGGTCGGTCAGCATCAGCTCGACGATATTCTTGCGAAGGCGCTGTACCGTGGCCGAATCCGGATAGACATATTGGTCGGCCAGGATGGGGGTATGGCAGGATGCCACCGTGCGCGCGGGGCCATGTTTTTTCAGGGCAACATCCACCGAGCAAACACGGCACGCACCGAACGGCGCAAGATTGGGCGCATCGCAAAGCGTGGGGATGGCGTGTTTGCCTTTATGACGCCGCACGAAGTCCAGGATGGTTTCCCCTTCCCGAATTTCATGGGCGGTGTCGTTGATGTAGGCGGTTTGTGTCATGAAGATGATCCACGAAGGGTTCTAAGAGGGTGTCTTAAAATTCCGATTCCGTGCACGTGTTTCGCTAGCCTACCCACGGAATCTCCGCGCCTCTGCGTCTCTGCGGTTATAAAAACCACTTTTAGAACCGCAGAGGCGCGGAGAAAGAATCTATTTTTCAGACACGCTCTAACGGTCATGAAAGTGCTTGCACCCCGGTTAATGAAACAACAGGGTATTGATTTACGAAAGTTTTGTGTGTTGTTTCATAGTAAGATACACGAAGTAGGATTTTGCGGCCAAATCCTTTATTTACACCCCATCACGTGGATAGTAGTATTCGCGCTTCACGGGCGCTCTGTGCCGGAGTGTGCCGAAATCCACCTCAAAATACTGATTACGCAAAAAGTAAAGCGACATTTTAGCGCTGTATCAGACTGAAATATGCTAAAAATATTTCGCTTTACTTTTCGCGGTCTTAGTATTTGTTTTCGATGGATGGAAAGCCAATGTTTTGGCTATCCGTCAATTTTGGTGGGTTTGCGACGATGGATTTACGA
>JABDQX010000266.1 GCA_013042035.1 Gammaproteobacteria bacterium | reverse complement strand
AACCCAAATGCGGGCATTTGTTCAGCAAGGCAAAAGTATTCATGGTTCGGTAAACCAAGATGGGCGGTGGGTAATGAAAAGCTGATTAAAGAAGGGGTTGACTTACGCGGCCTCATAGAAGGTTGGGTATAGGAACCCATACAAAAAGCACAAGCGCTGTTCGGCGCTTCTCGTGCTTGCCTGCGGCGGGCCGTGCGGGCGACCTTTGGACTGAGCGGTTTTCCTTTGGTGAGAGCCTCCCATTGAAGAGATCCACAAGATCCGGAAAGGAGGAACATACCTCCCAATTCAACCAACAAAATTGGATGAGCCTCCCAGCAGAAAAGATTGACGGTACTAACGAAAAACGCGGGTTTGTAAATATCGTTATATCAGCATGATACGAGTAAATTTATAGTGCCCTCGGCCAAAAAATTCCGGCCGGTGCCGGAATTTTTTGTTTATACCTCAAACATACCGCTTCCTTGGTTTTAAAAGCAGTTGAAGTTCCAGGCGCTGGCATTGGAAATTGCGCTTACCATTGGTTGCGTTACATACCTGAATACTATTAGCGCTTGTTCTGCCGGAAGTTTAAAAAACAATCGTTAAAAGTATACGAACCATGTCAAAACAGTCTTCCACGATTATCACCACTCAAAATCAACTCAAAACATTGGTTACCGACATTCTGGCCGAAGCTGCTCGACAAGGGGCAACTTCCGCGGAGGCTGGAATCGGTTCGAGTTCGGGGCTGTCCGTCTCGGTACGTCTTGGAGAAGTGGAAACCATCGAACATATCCGTGATCGGGGCCTTGGGGTAACGGTCTATTTCGGCCAAAAGAAGGGTTCTGCCAGTACGACCGATTTCAGTTGGGGAGCAATTCAGGAGACCGTACGGGCCGCCCGCACCATCGCCCGCTATACCTCGGAAGATGATTATGCGGGTCTTGCCGATCCCGATCGGATGGCCACCGAGATACCGGACTTCGATCTCTATCATGCCTGGGAGCTGGAGCCGGAAGCGGCCATCGCCATTGCGCGCGAATCCGAGGATGCTGCCCGTGGGTTCGACAGCCGTATTACGAATTCCGAGGGTGCCGCGGTAGACTGGCATGAAGGAACCCACGTATACGGAAACAGCCATGGTTTCCTCGGCGCCCAGTCGGGAACCCGGCACAGTATTAGCTGCGCGGTGATAGCAGGGACCGGGGCAGGCATGCAGCGGGACGGTTGGTATACATCGGCGCGGGATCCGGCTGATTTGGAAGGTGCCCGGCAGGTGGGCGTGGAAGCAGGCAAAAGGGCGGTAGATAGACTTGATGCCCGTCAGATCGCCACTTGCGTGATACCGGTGGTATTTCAGGCCGAGGTTGCCACGGGTCTGTTTGGCCATCTCCTGGCGGCGATCCGCGGCGGCAATCTCTATCGCCGATCGAGCTTTCTGTTGGATCATCTGGGTAAGCGGGTGTTCCCGGCATTCGTTCGCATCCACGAGCAACCCCATTTGTTGAAAGGACCCGGCAGCACGCCGTTCGATAATGAAGGGGTCGCCACGAGGCCCCGGGATGTGGTAGCCGATGGCGTCCTGGAAGGTTATATGCTCGGCAGTTATTCGGCCAGAAAGCTCGGCATGGAGACGACGGGCAACGCCGGAGGAGCCCATAACCTTACCGTGGAACCGGGCGACAGAGATCTTACGGGACTCCTTCGGGAAATGGGGTCGGGATTATTGGTCACGGAGCTGATGGGCTCCGGTGTCAATATCGTGACCGGCGATTATTCCCGTGGCGCGACGGGATTTTGGGTTGAGGGCGGAAAGATTGCTACCCCGGTTCAGGAGATTACCATCGCCGGAAATTTGCGAGATATGTTCCTTGCCATCGGCGGCATTGGCAATGATGTGGAAAAACGCGGCAACATACGAACGGGCTCCGTGCTGATCGAAGGAATGACCATCGCGGGAGGGTGAAACGTTGTTTTCTAGAGGTATGATGTTATGACACCGGATGCAAGGCGGCTGATCCGATTCTTTTCCGATTTGCCCGATGAGGACAAAAAAACGTTGCTGGCATTTGCCGAATTCCTGGCAAACCGAAGCGAGGCGGTGGAAAGGAATCGCCCTTCTCCTGTCCCCATTCCCATACCAAGGCCCGAGACAGAAACAGTTATCGGCGCCATCCGTCGGCTCGCCAGCACCTATCCCATGCTGAATAAGGCGGAGATGCTCAACGAGACCTCCAGTTTGATGGGGGAGCACGTGCTTCACGGACAATCCGCGCCGGAGATCATCGACAAACTGGAAGCCGCGTTTGAACGTCATTACCGTGATTTCTCATCGAAGGCCGATGATGACCGGGATGAAGGGCAAGCGGTAACTACGGAAACACCTTCTTGAACGGCTTAACGACAACCTTCGCATAAACCCCGGCCACCTGATAGGGATCAGCATCGGCCCATGATTCGGCTTCTTCCATGGACTCGAATTCGGCGACGATCAGGCTCCCCGTAAATCCGGCGGGGCCAGGATCCTCACTATCGATGGCAGGGTGTGGTCCGGCAAGCACCACTTTTCCCTTTTCCTTCAGTTGCTCGAGTCTGGCAAGATGTGCGGGCCGGGTCTTGAGACGAAGTTCCAGCGACCCCTCATTATCTTCGGCAATGATTGCATACAACATCAGAACTGCTCCCTATAATCATTTCATAAAACGCACAAGGAAAAACGATTGACCGACGACAAAGGCCAGCGTCAGGCCAAGCAGTCCGAACAGCTTGAAATTGACCCAGAATTCGGTCGAGAAATTATAGATTACATACAGATTCACAAACCCCATTACCAGAAAAAACACCACCCAGCTCCAATTGAGCCGCGTCCAAATCGCCGAGGGAAGCTCGATATTCTTCTCCATCATGCGCTGGACCAGGGACTTCCCACCCACGAATTGACTGCCAAAAAAAACCAGTGCAAACAACCAGTTTACAGCGGTTGGCTTCCATTTGATGAACATCTCATCCTTAAACAGCAGTGTGGCCCCACCCAGAACCACCAGCAGGGCAAGTGTTATCAGATGCATATTCTCCACGCGGTGGGAACGAAGCCATGAGATGACCACCTGAATGAAGGTCGCCACGATGGCGACTATCGTCGCGGCCAGTATCGCCTCGGTGCTGCTGCTCTCGTGCAGTGTGAGTATGGCGGGATCGACACCAAGA
>JABDQX010000259.1 GCA_013042035.1 Gammaproteobacteria bacterium | reverse complement strand
CTGTATGCCCTCGACCTGGAACGCTGCCCGGTAGAAGGCGTATTCACCGGTGGGGATGTCAGGGAGGCAATCAAAGGGCATATCCTGGCGCAAACCGGTGTTGTCGGGACGTATACCTTGAATCCCGACATCGCCTCATGATCCCGAATCGGGCAGGTTATCGAGGCCCGCCCCCATCATCGCCACGATCGCCGTAACCCACGTCGTCGTGGCGCGAAACGTTGACGAACCTCCAAAGCTTGGAGACGATGCCTGATTCGTTGTTCATGGCTCTTCCGCTCCCTTCGCATAATATTTTTGTTTCGGGCTGGTCGGTTTTTCGGGAATAGTCGATATCAATAAACCTTGTTCCAGTAACGGTTTGATGATTTTTCTTCTAAGGTGATCCCGGTTCTTGATACCGGCATAGTCTTGAATTTCTTCCCGTGTCCTGGGTACCCGGCAAAACGCGAGGATATTTTCAATCCGTTTATCTTGCATGGTATCCGGCTCAGCTTGCATGGTAGCTTGCATGGTAGTTTCCCCGGCAATCGGAATATGGATGCTGAATACGTCATCCTCGAACAGCCGAGGTGTTTCACCGTTTGCGTAAAGAGCAGTGTATTTGAACAAATTACGCACCCCGGAACCCAATTCATCGGCAAAGCCCATTTCCTTGAAGACACGGGCAATGACCGGGTTTTTCGGGTACGGGGTAAAATTGTCGGGGTCTATCAAGCCATGCCCATAAGGCCGGTTGGCGTTTTTGAACACCACTTGATTTTGTTCGATGATCACCCTGGCCGGGAAGGCGTTAATGTATTCTCGGTGGATAAGGCTATTGGCGACCGCCTCGCGGAAAACTTTATTACGCAGGCTGATGCGTACATCCCCTTCCAGATAAAAGGGATCCGGCAGGTGTTTGGCGACAAAGGCCATCAGGCGGTCGTAGCTATCGAGCAGATTGGTACGGATGTCATCGCGGTCATCGTAGCGATCCAGATTTACCCGGCGCACAATCGCGTCGGTGCGGTGGTGCGGCAGGGCGTTGAGGATGGTTTCGTCATTGCCGAACAGCAGCACTGCCGCCAGTGTGTAGCCCGCCTTGCCGGTTTGCAGGTCTTTCTTATAAAGCTGGGCGCTGCGCAGTAATCCCGCGTTATCCATCTCCAACCAGGGATGGGAGCCACCGTTTTCATTCTTTGCCCGGATACGGGCGCGTTCCAGCAAGTCCCCGCGCAGGTCGCTCAATGCCACGAAGGGATATACCGTGTTTTCCGTGTAGATACTCTGCTTGCGCTGATACAGTTGCGCCACCTGCGAGGTATTGGCGCTGATGTCGAAGTCTCCCTCGTCATTGCGGTCGAAAATTCTTCCCACGCTCTGATGCACCTGGGAACTCTCCGGGACAGTGATATAGACGATGGTTTTGCCGTCCATCCCCACCACTTGTGGCGACAAATAAAAGGTGGGAAACAACTTCTGCGGGTTGTTCATCGCCGTCGTGAAATCACTGACGATTTGCGCCGCGCCATCCGGCTCGACGCCGATAATTTCACCATCGTCCGCCACGCCGAGGAACAGATGTCCGCCGTGGCGATTCAGAAACGCGCAGACCGACTCGAACACGCTGCGGTTTAGCTTGTCGCGGCAGCGTTTGAACTCCACATGCAGGCCCTCGCCCTGGACGATGAGTTGCCGCAGATGGATATTATCCATGAGGATTCCTTATCTTTGCCGTAGTTGGTACTCGCATCTCGCGACGCCCCTGACGATGGACAGTTCGACCTGCTTTTTGGATTACGCCACGATGGCGTCGTGGGCGATCCGTTCGGGGTTTTGGTTGAGCATGACGATCACAGTTATGCTCCGAGGTTTCTTGGTCCGCGGATAACGCGGATTAGATTTTCACATATTGAATCCTATATGGGATAATCGGCCAATTCAAAGAATCAATGGCCCCTATCTCAACACTCGCCGGGAGGACGCGCATGGACGAAAACAAAACAAGGGCACTGAGTGCGGCACTCACACAAATCGAAAGACAATTCGGCAAGGGCGCCATCATGCGCATGGGCGATACGCGGGCCGTGCGCGACATCGATGTCATCTCCACGGGATCCCTGGGCCTGGACATCGCGCTTGGCGTCGGTGGCCTGCCGCGCGGTCGCGTGATAGAGATCTACGGGCCTGAATCCTCCGGAAAAACCACCCTGGCGCTGGAGGCCGTCGCCTGTGCCCAGAGAGCCGGCGGCACGGCGGCCTTCGTGGATGCCGAACATGCCCTGGACCCCAGTTATGCCGAGAAGATCGGCGTCGATGTCGACAACATGCTGGTCTCCCAACCCGATACCGGTGAACAGGCGTTGGAGATTACCGATATGCTGGTTCGTTCCGGTTCCATTGATGTCGTCGTTATAGATTCCGTTGCCGCACTCACCCCAAAGGCGGAGCTCGATGGCGATATGGGCGACTCCCACATGGGACTCCAGGCGCGCCTCATGTCACAGGCGCTGCGCAAACTCACCTCTGTCATCAAACGCTCCAACACCCTGGTAATATTCATCAACCAGATCCGCATGAAGATCGGCGTGATGTTCGGCAGCCCGGAAACCACCACGGGGGGCAACGCGCTGAAGTTTTATTCTTCGGTGCGTCTGGATATCCGACGCATCGGTTCGATCAAGAAGGGTGAGGACATCATCGGCAACCAGACGCGCGTCAAGGTCGTCAAGAACAAGGTGGCTCCCCCCTTCAAACAGGCGGAATTCGATATCCTGTACGGCGAAGGCGTGTCGAGACACGGAGAGCTCATCGACATCGGCGTCGATCACAATCTCATCAACAAGGCGGGAACCTGGTACAGCTACGGCAGCACCCGCATCGGACAGGGTAAGGACAATGCGCGGGGTTTCCTAAGAGAGAACCCGGCAATTTCTGAAGAAATCGAGGGAAAGATTCGGGAAAAGCTGCTGAGCAAACCGGATCCGTCGAACTCGGCACCAGCGGCGTCAGAGGAGGATAGCGCCTCGCTCGTGGAATGATCCTGCTTTGCAGGACACAGCAGAACCGCGACCAAAAACAAAAACTCACACGAAAGCACGAAGACACAAAGACGCGAAAAAACGCTGCTTCGTGCCTTTGTGTCTTCGTGTGACACTTGAAAAACGTGGATCGGAAAACGCAAAATCCATGGGCAGTAGTACAACACCTGAAGCGCTGGTTCGCCAAAAGGCGCTGTCGCTACTCGCCCGACGCGAACATTCCACGCTGGAGCTTTCTCGCAAATTAGTGGCGAAGGGAATCGAGCAAGGGTTGGCCGCGGCGGTTGTCTCTCAACTGCACCAAAAAGATCTCGTATCGGATGCGCGTTTTACGGAGGGTTTCGTGCGTTGGCGCATGACCAACGGATACGGACCGATTCGGATCCGGCACGAATTGCGCGAGCGCGGTATCAATGAAGACATGGCAGCCCGGTATCTGCCACGGGACGAAGAGCAATGGCTCGATAGCATTGCCAAGGTAAAGCACAAACGCTTCGGTGAAACAAAGCCTGCGGATTATCGGGATCGTGCGCGCCAGATGCGGTTTCTTATGTATCGAGGATTCACGAGCGAGCAGATACGAAAGGTATTGGGGTAATTGTGTGATGCGGAGTTATTTCGGAAAAAGATCATGTCCGTAATCACACACAAGGCAGCCCCGAAATCTGTTTGGGCGCTGATGCACGAAACCTTTTTTTCCATCCGGGCCGTGGGGAATTCCATCAGTACAACCAACGGCCAAAATTTCGAACTAAAGACGTTTTAGAGATTCTCACACATCGAATAACCACCTGTCTATTACTTTACCCATGATCACCAGCAAAGCACTCCGCGCGGCATTCCTGCGCTTTTTCCATGACCGTGGCCACGAGATCGTACCCAGCAGCCCACTGGTGCCGGCGAACGATCCCACTTTGTTGTTTACCAATGCGGGCATGGTCCAATTCAAAGAGGTATTCCTCGGCCATGAAAGCCGTGCTTCTTCTCGCGCGGTGAGCAGTCAACGGTGCGTGCGCGCGGGTGGGAAACACAATGATCTGGAAAATGTCGGCTACACCGCCCGCCATCACACGTTCTTCGAGATGCTGGGCAATTTTAGTTTTGGTGATTATTTCAAGCGCGAGGCCATCGGTCATGCCTGGACGTTTCTTACCGAGGAGCTGGCACTGCCAGCGGCGCGGTTGTGGATCACGGTTTTCGAGGAAGACGATGAATCCGCGGATATCTGGATAAAGGAAATTGGCATTTCACCCGAGCGTTTTTCCCGATGTGGGGCCAAGGATAACTTTTGGTCCATGGGAGAAACCGGGCCCTGTGGGCCGTGTTCCGAGATCTTCTATGACCATGGACCCGAGGTACCGGGTGGTCCGCCCGGCAGTCCCGACGAGGACGGTGATCGATACGTGGAGATCTGGAATCTGGTGTTCATGCAGTTCAATCGGGATATCGATGGCAATTTTACCCCGTTGCCAAAACCTTCCGTGGACACGGGGATGGGATTGGAGCGCCTGGCGGCGGTCCTGCAGGGAGTACACAGCACCTATGAAACCGATCTCTTCCGGCATCTCGTCACGGCGACCGCCGAGATCGTCGGTACCGACTCTCTCGATCATAAATCCCTGCGCGTCATCGCTGACCACATTCGCTCCTCGGCTTTCCTGATAATCGATGGCGTGTTTCCATCCAACGAGGGCAGAGGCTACGTCCTGAGAAGAATCATTCGGCGCGCCATCCGTCACGGACATCAGCTAGGTGTGCGTAACCCATTTTTCTTCCGTCTGGTAGAGACGCTTTCCCAGGAGATGAGCGATGCCTATCCGGAACTGGTCAGACAACAGGATCTGATAGTACGTGTACTGCGCCAGGAAGAAGAGCGATTCTCCGAGACCTTGGAACAAGGCATGAATATGCTGGAACAGGTCATCGGCGAACTACGCGATGATGTCATTCCCGGCGAGACGTTGTTCCGACTCTACGATACCTATGGATTTCCGGTGGATCTGACCGCCGATGTCGCCCGTGAGCGAGGCCTTTCGCTGGACAATGCGGGCTTCGGGCGTGAGATGGATAAACAGCGGGCGCGCGCCAGGGCGGGCGGGCGCTTCAATACCAAAACCGCGGAAGGGCTAAAGGATATCGTTATCGAAGAGCGCCCTTGTGAATTCACCGGATATGAGCATATCGCCGGAGATGCCGAGATCGTAGCAATCCATGCCATGCCACCGGGGGATCGGACCGAAGACCAGGAATCGTCGGCGACTCCCCTGGAAAGGCAAGAAACGGATCGGCTGGCGGCAGGCATGTCCGGGTTGATCGTACTGGATCGCACGCCATTTTATGGGGAATCGGGTGGGCAAGCAGGGGATCGTGGCGTTTTATCCACGCGCAATGCCAGATTTACGGTTGTCGATACGAAACGCCAGGGTAAAACAATCGTCCATGTGGGTGATGTGCTCGAAGGGACACTCAGTGTCGGAGACAGTGTCCAGGCCCATGTGGATCCCGCAAGGCGCTCGGCCACGGCCCGCGGTCATTCGGCGACACATTTGTTGCATGCCGCCCTGCGAGAGGCGCTGGGCGATCACGTAGCGCAAAAGGGATCCCTGGTGACACCGGACCGGTTGCGTTTCGATTTCTCTCATTTCGAACCGGTACGGGCCGAACAACTGCACACCATCGAACGGCAGGTGTGCGAGTGGATTATGGACAATCTCCAAGTGACAACCCGCGTCATGTCATTGAAGGCGGCCATGGCGGCAGGGGCTTTGGCGCTTTTAGGAGAAAAATACGAAGACAGTGTGCGCGTACTTGCCATCGGTACATG
>JABDQX010000252.1 GCA_013042035.1 Gammaproteobacteria bacterium | reverse complement strand
ATCCGGAGGCGCTGCTTGCCAAGATCCACCATGCGGGGGCCATCTTCCTGGGGCGCCATACGGCGGAGGCACTGGGTGATTATTGCGCCGGTCCCAATCACGTGTTGCCGACTTCTTGTACTGCCCGGTTTTCTTCGCCGCTCGGCGTGTATGATTTCCAAAAACGCACCAGCATCATCGGGTGTTCGCCGGCGGCGGCGAGTCGACTGGGTAAAACCGCATCCGTTCTGGCCAGGGGCGAGGGATTGGAGGCCCATGCCCGATCCGCAGAATTAAGGATAAATTAACGCAACAATCTATGCGCACGTTAAAGTGCATGAAGATGCCGGTATGAAAATGTACGTCGACCAACAAGCCTGGAAAGATATCCAGGCATTCCTCCCCCGGGGAAAACGCCTGACTCCCGAGACCACGCCGCTGGAGGAATTCTGGCAATGGCGCGGCCACAAGATCCATCTGGATCGCCTGGGAAATATAAATTCCCGGGCCAGGGTCGTATTGTTCCACGGCGTCGGCACCAATGGCCGTCAGATGTCGATGATTGTCGGAGCGCCGCTTTTCAGGCTTGGCTACGATGTAATCGCCATTGATATGCCAACCTACGGACTCACTCAGGTCAATCCAAAGGAAAGAGTAAGCTATGATGATTGGGTGGCCCTTGCCGCGGACTTCATCCGTGCCGAACAGGCCAAGGACGATCGTCCCATCTTTCTATATGGTCTAAGCGCCGGCGGTATGCTGGCCTACCACGTCGCGGCCCATTTGGCTGTCGATGCGAGAGCCGACAGGATCGCCGGCATCATCGGCATGACATTTCTCGATCAGCGTGAACGAACTGTTCGCGACAAGACATCCCTGAATCTCTTCATGAGCCGCATCGGCGCCCCCTTCGCCCATATTGCCGCCCATACACCGCTCTCCAGGCTCAAAATCCCCATGCGCCTTGCCGCGAAGATGCACCGACTGGTCAATGACCCGGATGCGCTCAAGGTGTTTTTGAAAGATAAATCCTCCGCCGGAAATTGGGTAAGCCTCGGCTTTTTGTCCAGTTATCTACGTTACAAACCTGCCATCGAACCCGAGGCGTTTACGGTTTGCCCTATCCTGCTTACCCAGCCGGCGGCGGATACCTGGACGCCTTTGGCGCTCAGCGAAATATTTCTGAACCGTATCGGGCACGTTGCCACGACGCTCGTCATGTTGGAAAACGCCAGCCACTACCCGATGGAAGAACCGGGATTGACGCAAATGGTCGAGGCGATTGATTCCTTTATACAAAGCATCGCGCTTTCGAGACCGCCATCGGAAATAGATGAAGACCAGGACTAGCGAGCCCGCGGCAGCATCCGCGTGGCAACTCGATACGCACCCTGTTATCGGCGACGCGCTCGCCCTGGCGGCGGGCCTGATGATGCCGTTTTCTTTTGCCCCCTTCGGTCTGTATGGGTTAACAATCCTCGCGCTGGCCTTGTTGTTTGCCGTCGTGCTCGATTCGACGCCTCGGCGCGCGCTATGGCGAGGGTGGCTGTTTGGGCTTTCCATGTTCGGCATTGGGGTGTTTTGGATCCATGAGAGCTTCAAGTTTGCCGCCGTCGCGCTCCCTCCGGCATTGTTACTGACCGGTGCCTTGGTGATGATCCTTGCCCTCTATCCGGCGTTGTTCGGATTTTTCATGAGGCTTTTGTCGACAGTCCCACCACCCAAAAAAGCACAGGGCTCGCGCTGCATTCAGCTATCCCATCCAGGCCTGCTATTGCTGGTACTGCCCGCGGGATGGGTGCTGCAGGAATGGGTGCGTGGCTGGTTCCTCACCGGTTTTCCCTGGTTGCAGATCGGTTATGCCCATGTGGATTCTCCCCTGGCCGGGTTTGCACCACTATTCGGTGTCTATGGCGTGGGGTGGGCGAGCGCGCTGTGCGCCGGGCTCGTATTACTGGCGTTTCAGGTTGTTGTTGGCGGTAATTGGACCATCACGAAAGTTGCCTCCACGAAAACACGTATTGCGGGATTATCAATGCTTCTGATGATCGGGGTCGGACTTTGGGGTGGGGGCATTGCCCTCGGACATATGGCATGGACAACGCCCACGGGCACGCAGGTAGACGTCGCATTGATCCAGGGCAATATCCCTCAGGAGATTAAATGGCGTCCGGAACAGCGGCAAGCGACGCTCGATCGCTACCTGTCCATGACCCGAGAGCAACGCTCCCGTGATCTGGTAGTGTGGCCGGAGACCGCGCTGCCCGGTTTTTATCATGACTTCACGGATGTTATCGCCCAATTGCAGCGAGAGGCGGGGGATTATGATACGGATATCCTTCTGGGGATGGCGGTTGCCACCAACGCAGGGAAAGAACGGCGATACTTCAACAGCGTCGCGGCAATTACCGGTGAGGATAACGCCGGGGATGAACGCGATCTGTTCTATCACAAGCGGCATCTGGTCCCATTCGGGGAATACCTGCCCATGGCCGGCATTCTTCGGGGGATACTGGATTTTTTGATGATCCCCATGTCCGATTTCAGTTCGGGGCCACCGGAACAGACGCCGCTTCTTGTGGCCGGGCAGGAAATCGGCGTGTCAGTGTGTTACGAAGCCACTTTCGGACGGGATATCATCGCATCGCTGCCCCAGGCAACCTTGCTGGTCAATGTCAGCAATGATGCTTGGTTCGGTGATTCCCTTGGGCCCCATCAAAATCTGCAAATGGCCCGGCTGCGTGCCAGAGAATCCGGGCGTTACCTGCTACGGGCGACCAACACCGGCATCAGCGCACTCATCGATCCCAAAGGCCACGTTATCGCTCGGGTGCCACAATTCCAGGCATCCGTACTCGCGGGAACCGTTACGGGGATGGTTGGCGCAACACCCTATATCCGGTATGGGGATTGGGTAATTGTGTTGCTGGCCCTGGCCGCATTGATTGCCGGATACATACTGTCGAATACATACGGACATAGAACATATTAAAGGTTGTATGGCCGGGCACGATTAGGGTATAAATCAAAATTGATGGCGACGGTCATGAGACGTCAGACAGGTCGATCAAAACCCATGAGCACTACCGATAATCGATAGTACTTATGCTGCGGGCCTTATACAGTTTCCCATGAGGTTCGAGTGATCAAAATATGATGATAACCCCATAACCTTAAAACTAGGGGGCACTTAAGCAATGAAACAAAAAAAACGATTCCGCCTTCTGAGCGGCATGTTATTTCTGGCAACAACATTGACCATTCCTGCTCTTTCCAGCGCCGCTGAGCGAATCGTATTCGGCGGTGGCCCTGCTGGTGGAACATTCCAGATCGTCGCGAATGCGATTCAGGTCTATGATCCAGTCAAGGAAGCCGGACTCAATGTCAAGGCTCAGTCGTCCGCCGGTTCCGTTGAAAACCTGCGTAGAGTAAACAGCGGAAAATCTGATTTTGGTGTTGTCTACTCTGGACATGTCTATCTGGGCATGGAAGGAAAACTAAAAAATGACCCCAAAAAATACGACGACGTTCTAGCCGTTTCCTACCTCTATGGCGCACCGGCGCAATTAGTGGTTCGCGCCGATTCCGGCATCAAAAGCACAAAGGATCTGATCGGTAAAAAAGTCGGTGTCGGCAATGCCGGCTCTGGCGCCTTCGCCAACTGCGAACTCTTCTTCAGCCATCTTGGCATATGGGACAAGGTCGAACGCAATGCCATGGGTTACAACGATGCCGCCACTGCCTTCGGCAATAATCAGCTCGATGCATTCTGGCTCTTCACTGCTTTTCCCAGTGGCGCGGTCATCATGGCGGCCCAGACCAATGACATTGCAATGATCGATCTCGATAAGGACGCGACCGAAAGCGGTTTCTTCGATGAATATCCCTATTTCGCCAAGCTTTCCATTCCCGCGGGAACCTACAAGGGCGTGGATGTCGAAACACCCTCTTTCCAGGATTCCACACTCTGGGTAGCAAACGCCAAGGTTCCCAGTGAGACGGTATACAAACTCCTATCCCTGATCTACACCGAAGAGGGATTGGCCCACATGGCGAGCCAGAAAAAAACCTTCAAGGAAATGGGCATTGAAAATGGCGCCAAGGGTATTGTGACGCCGATGCATCCGGGAGCCATCAAGTTCTGGAAGGAAAAGGGTATCCTGAAGTAAATTTCAACCGCGCCGAAATTTATTTATAGCAGCACATGAAGGGTGGTCGGTTTTTTGGTTCGGTCACCCCTCATTTTTTTATACCATTTAATATAATAAATTCTGTGTCCCGCGAAACGGGCCAATGTAATTTTGCAGGGCATAATTTTGCGAGGCAAAATTATTCATGTACGAAAAACTCCATACAATAGAAAAAATAGCGTTCGATTTTCTGGCAGTCAGTCTCGTCCTTTTCTATTCCTACGCTGCCGTTATCCAACCTGCCGCAACCCAATATCACCGCGGCGTCTATGTCCTTATCACCTACATCCTCGTTTTCATGCTCTACAAGTCCACCACCGTGCTGATGCGGATAGTGGACTATATCCTGATTATTCTTTCCATTGGCAGCATCGGTTACTGGATCGCGAATTTCGAAGTCATCAACTACCGCGCCGGCGCGGAGACCCCGCTTGATATGGCTGTAGCGGTCGTTGGCGTACTCATTGGCGTCGAGCTCGCCAGACGTGTAGTTGGGACCATTTTCGTCGTTATTGGCGGCGTCTTTCTGCTCTATGGCGTCTATGGCGCCTATGTCCCCGATACTATCTCCCACGCCGGGGCCGATTTCACCGAATTGTGCACCAGTATCTTTTACAAAAGCGACGGTGTGTTCGGGATCATGGCCAATGTCCTGGCAACCTATGTATTGCTGTTCGTGCTGTTCGGGGCGTTTCTCGAAAAAAGCGGCGCCCAGCGGTTTTTTATTGATTTTCCCCTTGCCGCCGTCGGTCACAAGATCGGGGGACCGGCCAAGGTGTCCGTCATTGCCAGCGGGTTCTTCGGTTCCATTTCCGGCAGCGCCATCGCCAATACCGTATCCACCGGCGCTTTTACCATCCCGATGATGAAAAAGGCCGGCTTCAAGCCCCATGTGGCTGGTGGCATTGAACCTGCCGCCTCATTGGGCGGCATGTTCATGCCGCCAATCATGGGGGCCGGCGGCTTCATCATGGCGGAATTGACCGGCATTCCCTACTCGACAATCATGCTGGTCGCCATCTTCCCCGCCTTGATGTACTTTTTCAGCGTGTACGTGATGGTCCATTACGAGGCCAAAAAGAACAATCTCGTGGGGAAACGCTCCGAAGAAAGCGCCATGGAGATCATGAAAAAGGAGTGGTTCTATGTCCTCCCTCTGGTCGTGATTACGATCTTCATGCTCTCGGGTTACTCTCCGGCGTACGCCGCCATTCTCGGCATCATTGCCTGCATCGTCGTCAGTTGGTTCCGCAAGGATACCCGGATTTTTCTCAAGGGCTTCGTCGACGCCTCCCGCGCCGGAGCGGACAACAGCCTCAAAATCGGCGCCACCGTCGGCGTCATCGGCATTATTATCGGTGTATTGACGTTCAGCGGGCTGGTGCTTACCTTCGCGGATATCGTCATTGAATTGGCCGACGGCAGTCTCTTTCTCACTATCTTGTTCATCGCGCTGGCCTCCCTGGTGCTCGGCATGGGCGTACCGGTCACGGCGGCCTATCTCATCACCGCCGTCGTCGCTGTCCCAGCGCTTCAGTCGATACAGGTTTTCGATCCATTTACCGGTGAGATGGTCGTGATGGGCGCCATTGCCGCCCACATGATCGTCTATTGGCTCTCCCAGGACTCCAACATCACGCCCCCGGTGTGTATCGCGGCATTCGCCGGGGCCACCATCGCCAAGGCCAACATGTGGAAAACAGCATTTACCTCCTTTAAGTTTGCCAAGTTCCTCTACCTGGGGCCCTTCCTGTTCGGGTATATTCCGGCCTTTTCTCTCGGTGTAGGTG
>JABDQX010000229.1 GCA_013042035.1 Gammaproteobacteria bacterium | reverse complement strand
CCTTTCAATGGCCATTATCGGCGGCGCGAACCGGAACGGGCGGTATTGTCCATGGGCAGCGTGCTCCATTACGACGTAGTTTTCTTGGGGAGCGCACATACCGATATCGTGAGGGCCCTGCAATCGGGCGTGGGGCTGTATCGCCAGATGGGACTTGGACGCATCTGGGTCAACCCGCCGCTCCTGGCGGGGCCGGAACCAAAATTCATACCGGCATTCACGGACGCGGAACCGTCCGTTCCAGATGAGAACGAAAAGGCGGATTTGCCACCGGAGCCTCCGCTCATTCACTGGCTGAGAGCCCGGACGGAAAACAAACACACGGCGGTTGCGGTAGACAGCATCTCCAATGCGTGGATAGATGATCTGAAGGAACTTTACGAATCGGCGCGCATAATGCGATCGCTGCCAAAGGGGACCCGCATCGGGCCCTCGCCCTCCCAATGGGGGCGGGTACTGGATTTCGCCAAACAATGGCCCCAAGGCAACAAATCCGACAGTAGCAAAAAAGACGTACAAGAAATGCGGGATAATCTTTTCGCGGGCAAGAACGCCATTTGTAAGGGAGAGGATTGGGAGGCACACTTGCGTTTTGGTCTCCCTCCTGAAGGAAAAGACAAACCCGATGTCTTCGTTCTCTCTTTCCGCGAATGGCTGGACAAACGTATGGACAGCCTTGCTGAAACAAAGGCAGCTCAAGCTGCGCCGCGCGATGTGTTGGCTCGGGTAGCGCGGGCAGGCATCAACGAGGCGCGCAATCAGGAGGGCAATCGAACATGAACCTCGATTGCCACATCCTGCACATGGCGCGTTTGGTCCTGGAGACACGCACGCCACTTTCCATCGCCACGGGCCAAGGCGAAGGGGTCTTCGATACCGGGCTCGTGCGCGACGCCAACGGTCTACCGGCGATTCCCGGCAGCAGCCTGGCCGGCGTGTTGCGCCGACTTTGTCTTGATGCCGCCGTTGCCCGGACCGAAAGCGAAAAAGACGCACAGGCGATGGTCAATCAGTTGTTCGGCAATGCCAAACAGGGCGCGGAAGACAAAACCGAAGAACAGGCATCCCGGTTGCACGTCTCCTGGGGATGTATCCACGATTCCACGGGCGATCCGGTAGAAGGGCTATTGTTGGGCGATGAAGGGGAAGAACGGCTTGCCGACGCCCTGTTGCAGGATGCGTGTCGGGAGCAACCGATTGTGCGTAATCACGTGCGTTTGGATCACCGTGGAACCGCGCACGATACCGGCCAGTTCGATCGCACCAGTTTGCGCGCCGGCCACCGATTCAGCGTCGAGCTATCCCTGTGGGGCAAACAGACGGACTGGGATGAGCGTTCAAAAGAATCCCCCCAGTGGCGAGCGCTATTGTCTCTGCTTTACCGACGCGATTTCCGGTTGGGTGGGGCCACCCGGCGCGGACTCGGGGCAATGCGAGTGGTATCCCTACACCACAGGATCCTGGATCTTGCTGATCCCGATGATTACAAAATCTTCTGCCAACTCCCATCGACGCTATGCAAAACCGAGAAAGAAGCCGAATTTTTCGAGCCGTTCAGACCCACTGAAGACCCTACTGATGAAGACAAGGGGCAGAACCTTGTTACCGCCACCGTCCGCCTTACCCCCGATGATCTGTATCGATTCGGTCAGGGAAATGAAAACTTTCTCACCGAAGGCGACGCACCGGTCCACCTGCTTCCGGTAGGGGAACGGGTAGTGGAATGGGATGAAAGTGGTGTTGGCAAAATTTCCGATGATCGTCGTCTGCTGATCCCCGGTAGCGCCATCAAGGGGGCGCTGCGCCATCGGGTCGGTTATTACCACCGATTATTGACAGGGACGCAAGTACTGGAGCCGGAGCAGGATACCGCCCCGGATGACGCGCCTTCCGACGACGCCGAGTTGGCCCTATTCGGTTACGCCAGGGACGACCGGGCCGATGAGGGGGGTGAGATCGGACATATCATTCTGGATGACCTGCTGCTTATCCGAAAGAAAAAGGAAAACTTCCTGCATCTGACTCATAACGGCATCGACCGCTTCACGGGTGGCGTGCGTGACGGTTGTCTGTATACGGAAGAACTCGCTTTCTCGGGACCTGTCATCGAGTTTCCACTCGCCATCGCCGGAGCCAATGCCAAGGCACTGATCAGGCGTCCGATCCGACGCGCCCTGGCGCTCGCCCTGCAAGACCTTGTGGAAGGACGCCTTGCCCTGGGCGCGGGTGCGGCGCGCGGCCACGGCTATTTCAGTGGAGAGGTGACATGGGATGACGGTGGCCACTGGATTCGTGGAGGTGGAATATGAATGTGACGCCACGGCGATTTTTGGCGCTGGTGGAAGGGCTGATCTCGCCTGATTCCGGCGTGCGCCCCCGATTGGTGGGGCTCGAAATAACCATGGAGCACTTGCAAACCCCGGAGGAAGTAAATGCTGCCATCCGGGCCTTCGCGCCTCGGCAGGGGTGGCTGCAATTCCAAAGCAATGTGTGTTGTTACGATCCGGACCATCCGGCATCGATATCGGGGAAATACGGAACCACATTGGCAGGCGAACTGGCCCACGGCAATGAATCTTCTTTGCACATCGTTCGGGATGGCAGTGATGGTTGGCGCCTTACCACGTATCGGGAAGATTCGGCGGGCGAAAATTATCTGGTCGAGGACGAATACCATTTGGCGGAGTTGGAAGAAAAATCTCATTCAGAGCCGGAAACCGACTGCGCCAAACGGTGTGGAGAAAAATTACACTACCGGGTCTACTGGATACTCGATGAGGCGCACGGATGCGCGCCACGAATCGCAAGGTTTGCCGGATTCCACAATTCTACGAAGTAAAATTATGCTACACGCCCCCTACAACTTCGTTCCCCTCTCTGGCTGGATATATCACCCATCCTGGGCCAAGGCCATCTCCCATGATCTCCCTCTCCAGGGGGGACTCAACGGCACATTGCAAATCGAGCTGACCGCCCACACGCCCATTCTGGTCGGAGGCCGGGGACGCAAGGCCACCAAAGATCGGGAAGGTTCCGTGGAATTTGTTCGACTGCCGGATGGGAATTTCGCCATCCCCGGCAGCACCCTCAAGGGCATGGCGCGGAGCATCATCGAGATCGCCGGTTTTGGCAAGATGCGCCAGGTAGACGATCGCTGGTTGAGCTTCCGGGATCTGAACCTGCCCGCCTACCGTGAAAACCTCACCACCGAGGTAGAGCGCAAGACCTACCGACCTTTGGCTGAATCGGGATGGTTGAGCTTCACCGGCACAAAATGGGAGATTGTCCCTTGCCAACACGCCCGGGTGGAGCAGTCCGTGCTCATCGAACGGGCTCAAAAACAGGGCATTCAAGGGGCCGAAGATATCCGCTATCGGAAAACGGCCAATTCCGCTCATCAGAAATACGAAATATGGGGGGATAACCTTGAAACCGATTTCACCCTGGAACCGGCCAAACCCCACACCCACGCCGCAGGCATCCGACTCGAATACGCACGGGTCACCAACCTTGGCGCGGGTTCCCACCACGGTCGGATCGTGTTCACCGGTCAACCATCGGATAATGACGGCAAACCTCGACGCAAGCACATGGAGTTCATCTTCCATGGAGACGGACAGCCGGAAGATGTAGACGACGGCGTTATCCGCGCCTTTTTGCATATTCACGAGAACGGAAAAGAGTGGCAGGCACGTTGGCGGGAGGCCATTCAACGCGGCGACCGGGTACCGGTCTTCTTTTTGCGCGATGACCATAGGCGCATCGCCTCCCTGGGGCTCGCCCAGATGTATCGCCTTCCTTATAGCTACTCCATCGGCCAGACCATCGATCACAGCCATCCTGATCACCGGAGTGAATACTTTCACGACCTGCCGGAACTCCTGTTTGGTGTCGTCAACCAGCCGCCGGAGGAAAATCAGCAAAAACCCGCCCCCAACCTCAAGGGTCGGATCAGCTTCGGTCTTGCCCGTCACATGGGAGAACCCGAAGAACAGCGCGAGCTGCCTACCACCATCCTGGGCGCGCCCAAGCCTTCCTATTTCCCTGCCTATATTCGCCAGGAGGGTGAACGGGTCCAAAGTCACAAGACCTATCTTAATAAAGACGCCGAGGTCCATGGCTGGAAGCGCTACCCGGTGCGGCCACGGGCCGAACGCCAACAACCGACGCGGGAACAGGCGGAAAATAAAAAGGTCCAGGTCCGGCTCAATCCGCTCGCAGCCGGCGCCAGTTTTGTTGCCACCGTCCGTTTCCACAACCTCCTGCCCCAGGAGCTGGGCGCATTGGTCTGGGTGTTGGAATGGGGTGGGGATGCCGGTAAGCGCCACGCCATCGGCATGGGGAAATCCATGGGTTTCGGACAGACTTCTATCCGCATCACCGCTGGTCAATACCGGGAAAACGGTCCACATCTGCTTACTGAAGACGGCTGGCAGCCGGTAGATGGGGAGCGCCTTACCCAATGGCGGGCGCGCTTCGAGAC
>JABDQX010000226.1 GCA_013042035.1 Gammaproteobacteria bacterium | reverse complement strand
GGTCGTAACCGCCCAGCACGCCCGCATCCAGCAGCCGCTCCAGCACCGGTCCAACCGGTCGATCCAATCCCAGCACCGCCTCGTGAAACAACGGCCGCCGAAAGCATTTTTTCACCCCGGTGACGGCGGTTAGTTTATCCACCAACGCCAGGGTATTCGCATGGCAGTGTGACGCCACCTGTTCCAGGCCCGCCGGTCCCATAAGCGCCATGTAAATAGTTGCCGCGGTCACCAGCAGACCCTGATTGGTGCAGATATTGGAGGTTGCCTTGGCGCGGCGGATGTGTTGCTCTCGGGCCTGCAGCGTTAGCGTATAGCCGGGATTGCCATTCGCATCGGTGGTGCGCCCGACGATCCGTCCTGGCGTCTGGCGAACGAGCTTTTGCCGGCAACACAGGATGCCGAAATACGGACCGCCCGAGGCGAGCGGCACCCCGAGCGGCTGACCCTCGCCGCAGACGATATCGGCGCCATCCTCTCCCCATTCACCCGGTGGCGCGATCAGGGCCAAGGCCGTTGGATTGATGACGGATATCACCAGCGCATCGTGCCGGTGCGCCCAATCGGTCAAGGCATCCACCTCTTCCAGATTGCCGAAAAAATTCGGTTGCGGGATCACCAATGCGGCAAAATCCCCCGGTGCGGCGGGCAGCGTGGCCGGATCCAGAAAACCCTCGTCATGGTCATAGTCCATCTCTTCGAGCACGATGTCCTGATGCCTGACGATGGTGTGCGCTACTCGGCGGTATTTGGGATGGACGGTGCGAGGCACCAGGATGCGGCGGGATTGGGATTTGCGATTGACGCGCACGGCCATCAGCATCGCCTCGGCCAGCGCCGAGGCACCATCGTATAGCGAGGCGTTGGATACCTCCATGCCGGTCAGGCTGGCCATCATGGTTTGATATTCGTATAGCAGTTGCAACGTGCCCTGACTGGCCTCGGCCTGATACGGCGTGTAGGCCGAATAGAATTCGCCCCGTGTGGCGATCTGCCACACCGCCGATGGGATGTAATGATCATAGGCGCCGGCGCCGATAAAACAGATGGGTTGTCGATCCCGCGCGGCGCGATCGGCCATCAGTTGACTGATCTCCATTTCACTCATGCGCGGTGACGCTTCCCGTGGACGAATGTTGCGCAGCGCCTCAGGAATCTCGTCGAACAGTACCTCAATGCTCTCTACACCGATGGTAGAGAGCATATCGTTGATGTCCTGTTGGGTATGGGGGATGAATGGCATGATTTCGCGGTTAACGCCTGAATTGGACGTTAGTGTCAGGTTTTCCGCACAAAGGGTGGCTTCACAATCGTCGCCGGCAATTGCTTTCCGCGGACTTCCACCATGCAGGTGCCTTCGGTACCTACCGGTACCCTGGCCAGTGCAATGGCGCGATCCAGCGTCGGCGAGAAACTGCCACTGGTGATCTCGCCGTCGCCGACATTGCCGAGCACCTTTTGATGGGGACGCGGTATCGTGCGCCCTTCCAGCCTCAGGCCCACCAGCTTGTACTTCTCCCGGCCACGCCGGGCATCCAGCGCGCGGCGACCGATGAAATCCCGATCGGTTGGATCGAATGCCACCGTCCAGCCGAGATTCGATTCCAGTGGTGAGGTATCTTCGGTCATGTCCTGACCGTACAGATTCATGCCCGCCTCCAGACGCAGGGTATCGCGCGCCCCGAGGCCCACCGGCTTGACGCCGGCATCGGCAAGTTCTCGCCAAAGCACCGCTGTCCGATCCGCCGGTACTATCATCTCATAGCCATCTTCCCCGGTGTAACCGGTGCGGGCAATGAACAGTTCGCCGTATTCCCTGGCAAAGAACGGTGCCAATGCCGCCGGCGTGGCGGCCTCATCACTGTCTTTGTTTACCCCGGAGGACACAGGGGAAAGAAAAGGAATGCGAGAATCCATAAAGGCCACCAGGGCTTGGTGTGTTTTGTCCCGCGCATTTGGTCCTTGTACAGCGATCATGGCGAGATCCGCGCATTCGCGTACCGCCACGGCAAACGGCGCCGCCGCCTTTCTTATATGGGCGAGATCCTTCTCCCGTGTGGCGGCATTGACCACCATGCGAAAGCGGTTTTCGTTCATGAAATACACGATGAGATCATCCATCACCGCGCCGCGTTCATTCAACATGCAGCTATACAGCGCTTTGCCGGGCCGCTTCAATTTGGCCACATCATTGGCCAGCAGGTAACGCAGAAACTCCCGCACCTGATCACCGGCCAGATCCAGCACCGTCATGTGGGAAACATCGAACATGCCGGCGTCGCGGCGCACCTGATGGTGTTCCGCTATTTGGGAGCCGTAATGGAGCGGCATCCGCCAGTCGGCGAAGTTCACCATCCGGGCACCCAGTGCGATGTGGTTGTCGTGAAGGGGAGTGGTTTTCATTCGGTGATCCGTCAGTTGCTTGTTTTTCACGGTCTCCGGGGGTAATAGACGCTTGAAAGCCGGTATCGCATCATAAATGATGATCGAACTGATATTCGATCAACCGTCCCACCGTTCCATCGGTTTTCTTTAGCAGTTGTGGGGCCAGAATCTGTACGATCTCACCGGCGATCTGTGCATCCCGCAGGGCATTATGACGTCCCTGGGTGACAATTCCGCACTTCCCGGCGACATCGTCGAGGGAGCACTGGATCTGTTTCCCTCGCCAGGATCCGTACAGCATCATGGTGTCGATCCAGGGATTTTTTAGCGCAATTGCCGCACGGCGGTAAAGCCGCTTGTTGAGAAAGCGCAAGTCGAAGTTGGCATGGTGGGCGATGACGACCGCATCGCCTAGAAAGGCCACGAGTTGCGGTAGTATGCTGTCGATCGTTGGTGCGTGCCGTATGTCGGCATCGACAATCCCGTGTATCGCCGAGGCCTTCGGAGGGATCGAACGTTCGGGATTTACCAGGGTGACGTAGTGTCTGCCGGTGAACGCAAGGCCGCGCAGCTCCACCAGGGCGATGGAGATGATCTCGTCACCCAGGTAAGGATTAAGGCCGGTGGTTTCCAGATCGATGGCCACGAACCGGCTTTCCATGATCGGGCGCGTTTGTATCTGCTTGGGGTCCACAATCGAGCAGGCATCGTGTAATTGCCTTGCCGCCGGATCGGCAAGAATCGCCTTTTTCCGAAAGTGGGTCAGCAGGCGGTCACGTAGCGATATGATGGATTCTTTCATAGCGTTGAATCACCCGTCCAAGATGTATGAAGCACAATCGGCGTTTTGCGTATGCCTTATCCTATTTCAAAATCCTGCTGCAGTCGTTTTTGCAGACGCTTGACGGTGCGAAGGGAAATACGCAAAAGCTCCTGCTCATGCGGGCTTAAAAGATCATGATCGAGCAGCTTATCATCGTGATGATCATCATCATGAGCACTTTCCAGGGCCTGTCGTAATTTTTGATCCATATAGAGATCGAGCAAGGCATCGTAGGCGGCCAGTGTCGTCTTCACGACTTCATAACTCAACACGCCCTGCTGGACAAGGCCCTGGAGCCGGCCGACCGTGTCGTGGGCGTCGATTCCCTCTCGCCATGCGTAGACTCTCGCCACATCGGCAACGATCCGCAAGGCATTTCGCTTGAGATCGATGCGGTGTTTCTTGCCATTTGCGGTCGTGGTAATCAGCCGGTTGAAAAACCCAAGGGGTGGGCGTCCCTCGGCATCGTCTTCCACCATCATTCTGAGCAGGCGGGGTTTTTCCCTGAGTTTTTCCGCTATCTCCCGGCGCAATGCGATAACCAGCTCTTCGTCACCGTATAAATGCCTTAGATCCAGGGCGATATTGGCCCAGCGCGCCGCTTTTGGATTTGGATAGGCAATGATATGGTTGAATTGCCGCCGCCAGGTGGAGAGCCCTTTTTGCCAGGAAGGATTCCGGGCCATGATCTCTCCCGGACAGAGTCTGTATCCCACCTTCGCCATGGTTTTATTCAGGGTATCGGTGAATTTGGCAAACCACTGTAGCGCGGCCGGATCTTTTTCCACCTCGTCGGCGAGGATAATGGCATTATCCTGATCGGGCGTTAACAGCATCTCGCTGCGTCCGCCGGATCCCAGGAGCACCAGCGCGAACAGTCCGGGCGGCGCCCCACCGCCCTGTTCGACAATTTCCGCCAGCGTCAACGTAACGCAGTGTTGCAAAATCGCCTGATGTGCCTCGTTCAGTACGCTGATGGTTGCCGTGGCGCTGCGATTCCAGGGGCGGATATCGGCGGCGAACCGGGGGATGCGCAGATATAATTGGTGTAAAGAGGCAATATCCTCCGTGCGTTTGATTTCCGCCAGTAACGGTGGCGATACCTTGGCAATGGCGCGCAGGATATCGGTTTGCGACAGGATGCCGATGGGGCTTCCTTTCTTCGTGACAATGAGATATTTGATGCCTTTGCGCTCTTGCAGGTGTTCGGCCTGGCGCAGGGAGGCGGTTGCCGGGATCTCATGGGGGGGTTGATAACCTGCCGATATCACCTTGTCCTCTCCGGACAGACCTTTGTCCCATATCGCTTCGTGTAATTCCAGGCAGGTCAGTAGGCCGATCGGCTTGCCCTGGCTATTCCCGGCATTTTCCTCGCCATCGCTTTCCCCCTTATCCATAATCACGAGACTGCCGATCCGCTGGTGGCGCATCAGTTGATAGGCCTCGCGCAAGGTGGCATCCGGTCCGAGGGAGATGATGGGCGCCTTCATGACCTGGGTAACCGACAGATTCAGAAAGGGGGCCACCTCCATCGCCGTCGCGATACAGTGATGGATGTGCTCGGCGATGGACCGGTCCATGGCATCGGAAACCGAACTCGACGTGGCTTCCAGTCGGCGCAGTTCCTCGGCCGGCAACAGCAGAAACTCACAGTTTTCCTGGGCGATGATTGTCGAGCCATGGGGTCGATTATCCAAATAGCTGGAAATACCCAATACTTCGCCGATATACCGCTCCCTGGCCTTTCCGTCCGGCCAGATCTGGCGGACGACGCCGGAACAGATGATTTGAATGACATCCTGATGGGGCTCACCATAATGGAAAAGTGTCGATCCTGCCGGCAAGGAGAGTGTTTTGACCAGCGGCGCGATTTTTTCGAGTACCTCCTGGCTGAAGTCACTGAAAAAACCGATTTTCGCAAGTCCATCACAGGTGGGGAAGGGAAGGTTGTTTTGGGGAGTCGTGTCCGGCATTCGAGGATATATACTCACAAAGGTTGAATTTTGATTAACGGGGCGGAAAAGCGGGGAATCGACCGATATCACCCGCTTCGCGAAATTATATGGTCACGGCCCCATGAGGCGAAAGATCTATTTTGGATTGTATTCTTAATCCACAAACAGGGATCATGCCCTCTTACTTCATTTGGAAAATACGGTCGTTTCCATTTGGCAACAATGCGGCAATGTTAATCACTTGAAAAATAAAGTATTTTTATTTGTGGTCAGAATGTCGCCAATTTAACGCAACATACTGAATTGCGTACATTTTTTTCCATTTACCCCAAGTATTCCACAGAGTTATCCACAGAATTTGTGGACAATATAAATTTTTTTCGAAGGGATGTCGGGTTAAGTCTATTGTAAGAGGAATCACATTAGGTTTTGATCGTAACCTGATGTCACACGGTTTTTTCAGTCATTTTGCAATGCAGCATTATCGACCGTGAATAGTTAAGTTGTGCTTATGTATCTGAAGAACCATCGAAAAGACAAAACATTCGGATAAAGCCATTATGTTTATCACCATCGAAGGCATGGAGGGTGGGGGGAAATCCACCAATCTTTCATTTATCGCGGATTTTCTGCGATCCATGGGAAAGCCGGTGGTCGTTACCCGGGAGCCCGGCGGTACGGAAATCGGTGAGGCGTTACGGGCGCTGTTATTGACGCCCGGACAAACCATTGGGATCGACAC
>JABDQX010000223.1 GCA_013042035.1 Gammaproteobacteria bacterium | reverse complement strand
AGTCGTTCTATGTAACTGTTGACGTAACGCAGAAAACGGACAAAAGGACAAGCAAGCTGGTATGTTCTTTGATAGAAATCGCCTTAGCCTTCCCAACCATCAATTTTCCTGTTATCCCTTGTAAGCGCCTTATTCGACCCTATTTACTAAGGTTACCCGGATATCCATAGAAGATAACCCAAATGGAAATTGACATACAGCAAGACAATGCCAAGCTTGTTTGGAGCGATTAGACATGACAAATGCATTAAATCCCACCCTGGCGTTGCCTACCGGTAGCCTGGAGGCATATCAACAAGCGGTAAATGCCATTCCGATGTTGACTGCCGAAGAGGAAAAAGATCTTGCCGAACGTTACCAGCGTGAGGGCGATCTGCAATCCGCGTGGCGTTTGGTATTGTCTCATCTTCGTTTTGTCGCGCGCGTTGCCCGTGGTTACAGCGGCTACGGGTTACAGGAAGCGGATTTGATCCAGGAAGGGAGCATCGGACTGATGAAGGCGGTCAAGCGCTTCGATCCCACTATCGGCGTACGCTTGGTATCCTTTGCCGTGCATTGGATTCGAGCGGAGATACATGAATTTATTCTGCGCAACTGGCGTATCGTCAAGGTTGCCACCACCAAGGCTCAGCGCAAGCTGTTTTTTAATTTGCGTAGCGCAAAAAAACGCCTCGGCTGGTTGAATCAGGGCGAAATAGATGAGATTGCGCAAGACCTCGGGGTCAGTGCCAAGGCAGTCGTGGAAATGGAAAAACGCATGAGTGCGCGGGATGCGGCTTTTGACGGATTCAACGACGAGGACGAAGACGATGGAAAACTGGCACCGGCGGCTTATCTGGAGGATTTGCGGTATGAACCCGGTCGTCGGGTTGAAGAAGAAGATTGGCAAAAACGCAGTGAAGCGCAGCTGCAAAATGCCTTGGCAACCCTGGATCCTCGCAGCAAGGATATTATCAGCCGCCGCTGGTTGGATGAGGATAAGATGACGCTGCAGGAATTGGCCGACCGGTACCAGGTTTCGGCGGAACGTGTTAGGCAACTGGAGAAGAATGCTATCAAGAAACTTCGTGGAGTCATGGTGATGTAACATGCCACTACGTAAGGATCTAGCAATCATCAGTCAGTGGATCGTTTCCGGCAGCAGAGTCCTTGACCTTGGCTGTGGAGACGGCGCTCTGCTTGTACATCTGCGAGACCGCTCATCAGTCAAGGGGTATGGCGTCGAAATCGATGACCAACACATTACACGGTGCGTGGCCGCCGGGTTGAACGTTGTTCAAGGCAACCTGGATGAAGGATTATCCAACTTCGACGCCAATTCCTTCGATTACGTGATCATGACCCAGACTTTGCAAGCCGTTCGTTCTCCTGAACGATTGGTCCTGGAAATGCTACGGGTTGGACGCGAGGGTATTGTGACTTTTCCGAACTTTGGACATTGGTCGGCTCGCATACAAATTGCTTTGCAGGGAAAAATGCCGATTTCGAAGGCACTCCCTTACCAGTGGTATGACACACAAAATATCCATCTATGCACCGTAAAAGATTTCGAACAACTTTGCCGCCAAAACATGATCCACATCCTGCAGCGCACGGTCGTGGATGTTGCTCATAACGAAGATTTATTCACGCGATTATTTCCTAATCTGTTTGGGGAAATCGCTATTTACCGACTTCGCAAGTCGAACGTGTTGTAAATAACATGTTATAACCAGCGAATGTATCGTAATAATAAAGCGTCCGAGTTCCACCCTCCACAGCGGGGGAAACGCAATTTCCGAACACGGAGCAAAACCCTTCTCATGGCGCTCGCCGTGGCTATCCTGGGCACGGCATGCGCAAGCCATCAAGTCACCGAGGAAAGCGGCACTGTCGTTTCCGCGGGCAATAACGCATCTCTTAACGATGTATCTCCCACCGCATCACCGGCAGCCGATCGGGCCAAAAAAGGTTTTAAGAAAAACGTCCTCTACGATCTGCTGGTGGCGGAGCTGGCAGGACAGAGAAACCAAATCCCGGTAGCAACTTCCAATTATCTTGCCGCGGCTATTGCCTCGCGGGATGCGGCCATCGCGAAAAGGGCCACACGTATCGCTGTGCTCGCCAAGGACCAGAAACAAGGTTTACAGGCAGCGAAATTGTGGATGGAGCTCGATCCCAACGCCATGGAAGCAAAACAGGCGTGTGCCACCTTACTGGTTCGCGCCGATCGCATCGACGAGGCCGTTCCGATTATCCATGTCCTGATAAACAGACTCGATCTACCCCCGGACCAAAGATTCCTGGTTGCCGCTGGGCTTTTAAGCCAAGGAGAGAACAAAGCGGCCGCGCTGGCGGCCATGGAACAGATGATTGCCCAACATGTCGCTGAACATAGCGATGACGAACCCAATGCATTGTTTGCACTCGCGCATTTCCTTGTCAGAATCGAGAAAGAGAAGCGGGCCATCGATTTGTTGGAACGGATCATCGAAATGGACGGGAAAGACCCGACGGTGCGGGTATATTACGCCAAGGTTTTGCATGATCGGGGACAGAGAACCAAAGCGCTGGATATCCTTTCCGATGCGCTGGACAAGGGGATCGATGACGAAGATATTCGCACCAATCTGGCAAGGTTTCTGATCGGAGAAAAACAGTATAAAGCGGCGCGCAAGCAACTCGAACTGCTGATCGCCTCGGACCCGGAAAACACGGAGATTCGCTACACCCTGGCGCTTCTCCTCCTGCAAATCGGGCCTCAAAATAAAGCGCAAAACCATCTGCAGCACCTGATCGGGCAAGAAAATCTCACCCAGAAAACCTACTTCAACCTGGGACAGCTTGCCGAATCGCAAAAAGCCGAATCACGGGAAAATCTCCAACTGGCAATGGACGCCTATCGCAAAGTCGCGTATGGGCAGCACTACCTGGATGCGCAACTGCGGATTGCCGCCTTGTTGGCAAGGCAGGAAAATCTACAAGCGGCGCGGGCGCACCTGCATGGCATATTGCCGGAAAACGAGGCCGATTCCATCCGCTTATATCAAATGGACGGACTGCTTCTCACCGATGCGGGCGATCTGAGCGAGGCAATATCCGTATACGATGCGGCGCTCGAAAACCATCCCGACGACAATGACCTCCTTTACGCACGCGCCATGCTTGCGGGCAGAATGGGGCAGGTATCCATTCTGGAGCAGGATCTCAGAGAACTGTTATCCCGAGAACCCGACCATGTCGATGCGCTCAATGCCCTGGGGTACACACTGGCCGACAAAACCGATCGCTATCAGGAAGCCCTGACGATGATCCGGAAGGCGCTTAGCCTGCAACCGGACAGCTACTACATCCTGGATAGCATGGGCTGGACACTCTACCGCCTGGGTCGACATCAAGAATCCATCGGCTACCTTCGGCGTGCGCTGGCCATGAAACAGGACCCGGAAGTCGCGGCCCATTTGGGAGAGGTTCTGTGGGTAACCGGTGATCGAGCGGCAGCACGGGATGTCTGGAATACAGCACGGGAAAAGGCGCCGGATGACGAGCTGCTGTTGGAGGTGATGCGGCGGTTTGGGGAGTAATGGAAAACACAGCTTCGGATAAACAACCTCGACAGGAGGAGGAATCACCACATGCCCATGCGCCGAAAAAGCATGGCCGGTGGCGATTGGCGCTGTTGTTCAGTGGCATCTTGCTGCTGGCCGCGGTTTTGGCGGCCGGTTGGTTATTTACGGAGCGTACGCGGGTATTGGATGGTGCCCTTGCCATTGGAGACGACCCCATACTGCTGGTGGTCGCTCCCGGCATGACCTTGCGGGGTGTCGCGGCGGAGCTTTCCGATCGCGGTGTTATTTCCCGCCCGCAATACTTGGTGTGGGAGGCCCGTTGGCAAGGGCTTGCCAGCAAAATCAAGGCGGGGGAGTACGAGCTTGAACCCGGGCTGACACCAAGGCGGCTGCTCGGCAAGCTGGTTCGGGGAAAGGTGGTGCAACGAACCCTGA
>JABDQX010000217.1 GCA_013042035.1 Gammaproteobacteria bacterium | reverse complement strand
TCATGTAGCTCGCTACACTCCCCGATTTTTTACCTTCCGCGCCTTGCGGGACCCCAATCGGGCTACCGCCTCGCGACGACCGGGTATTTTCAGACACGCTCTTAACGAAACCCGACAGGTGGTAAGGGAACCGAAATGCTGTCATCTTGAGCCACATTAGGAATTGCGTTTATTCTACCGATGCTATACAGACCGTAGATCGTAGATATAAGGATCCACTTTTTCTTAGTGACATTTTTGGTGGATACGGCCTTACGGCCTTATCCACCTTTGTGCTTGTCTTTAGATGCGAAGCAAAACTACCGTGACTGTCCCGCAAGCAAATAGTCATACCACCCCTGGGAGCGGAGGAGGTAAGGGCCCGGGTAAGCAACTCAGAGAAGCGCGTCAACTGCGTGATTTAACCATCGACGATATCGCGATGCGCTTGCGTCTGGATTCGGCAACGGTTTGCAACCTGGAAGAAGAAAATTACGATAACCTCCCGGAGCCTGCCTTTATTCGCGGCTATCTGCGTGCCTATGCCCGCTCCCTGGGACTCGATCCCGAGCCTGTTTTAAGTAGCTTCGGGGACTATGACCTAACGCCACCATCTCTTATCCGGGATATCGCCAATTCGCCCCAGATACGCAGCAGCCATATCGCGGTACGGGTAACTACCTACCTGATCACATTTTGTCTCATCGCCCTGATGTTTTCCTGGTGGCAAAATCGAATGCCTCTGAGCGATGGGGTAGTCGAACAAAAACCCCCTGCCCCACAAAACAGAGCGTCGAACCCAGAATCTCTTTCCCACCAGGAAGTGAGAACCGCTACCGATGTCCGCGTATTTCCTTCCTCGAATCGGCCACATATCCCGGAAAACGTAGTAACTGACATGCACGCCAGTCACCGGCCTTCCAATGACATTGATCGGAAAAACAGCATGACCAGGCAACCGGAAACAGATGTAGCGACACTGCTCGGCGTCGAAAATTTTCCTGAACCGGGATTTAGCCCGCTCGCACCTGCCGAAAGTATGCTGTTCACGACGAGTTCACTCCCGGAGCAGACAGGCACTTTGACGACGCGGCACCCCAAGGTAACTTCTGATGTGCCAATGACGCCTCAGGCCGTACCGGAAATGGATCACCTGATGTTGTATCTGAGTGAGGATTGCTGGCTGGAGATCTACGACGGATACGGCAAAAAGCTCTATTACCAAACCGGGTTCGGCGGCAAAACCTACGAATTTCTGGGATCCGGACCCTTTCATATCATGCTTGGCTACGCACGGGGAGCCAAGGTTGTATATAACGGCGAATTATTCGACCACACACCATACATCCAACGGGAACTCGCGGAGTTTTCGTTGGGGAATTGAGCAATTTCTTACTATCCGTCAAAGGCGGTTAGCGAGAAACGACCAACCCAAAAGAACACACAATGTCATCCAACACCAACAATCACACCGCCTCCAATCAAACAACCTCCCGAACCATTCTGGTAACCAGCGCCCTCCCCTACGCCAACGGGCCGATCCACATCGGTCATTTGGTGGAGTACATCCAGACTGACATCTGGGTACGTTTTCAACGCCTTTATGGAAGCACCTGCTATTACGTGTGCGCCGACGACGCCCATGGCACGCCCATCATGTTGCGCGCCCAGGATACCGGCATTTCCCCGGAGGCGTTGATCGAGCAGATCGCCAAGGAACACCGCACCGATTTCGCCGATTTCCACATCGGCTTCGATAACTACCACACGACCCATTCCGATGAGAATCGCCACTATGCGAATCTAATCTATTCGCGTCTGCGGGAGCGCGGGCATATTGTCGCGCGCAACATACACCACGCTTTCGACCCGGAGAAACAGATATTCCTGCCCGATCGCTTTATTCGCGGCGAGTGTCCACGTTGTGGCGCGAAGGATCAGTATGGGGATAGTTGCGAAGCGTGTGGCGCCACGTACAGTCCTTCCGACCTCAAAAACCCGGTATCGGTTCTGTCAGGCGCGACGCCGGTGGATAAAGAATCCGAACATTACTTCGTCCGACTATCCGACTTCTCGGACATGCTGCACACCTGGGTAAACGGCCACAAGCGATTCCCCGCAGTACAACCGGAGATCGCCAACAAACTGGAAGAATGGTTTCAGGCGGGTCTCAAAGACTGGGACATCTCGCGCGATGCTCCCTATTTCGGTTTCGAGATTCCGGATGCGCCCGGCAAGTATTTTTATGTCTGGCTGGATGCCCCCATCGGCTATATGGCGAGCTTCCAGGATCTGTGTACCCGTGAGGGACTGGACTTCGATGCCTTTTGGGGCGTGGACAGCGATGTAGAGCTCTATCATTTCATCGGTAAGGATATCGCCTATTTCCATACCCTATTCTGGCCGGCGCAATTGCATGGGGCCGGTTTTCGCGCTCCGAGTGCAGTGTTTTGCCACGGATTTCTCACCGTGGATGGACAGAAGATGTCCAAATCCCGCGGAACCTTTATCAAGGCGCGCACCTACCTGGACTATCTGAATCCCGAATATTTACGCTATTACTTCGCCTGCAAACTCACCAACGGCATTGAGGATCTCGATCTTAACCAGGAAGACTTCATCCAGCGGGTAAATGCCGATTTGGTGGGGAAGGTGGTCAACATTGCATCCCGTTGCGCCGGCTTCATTACCAAGCGGTTTGCCGGTCAGCTTGCCGACAAACTGGATGTTCCGGAGCTTTATGAAGCGTTTGTGGACCAAGGAGATACGATCGCGGGCTTTTTCAATGCCCGTGAGTTCGGCAAGGCAGTCCGGGAAATCATGGCCCTTGCGGATCGCGCCAATCAGTACATTGATGAGCGTAAACCCTGGGTCCTGGCCAAGGAGGCCGATAAAGAAGAAGAACTCCAGTCAATATGCACCATGGGAATCAATCTGTTTCGCGTGCTGATGATCTATCTAAAACCTGTTTTACCCGTCACGGCGAAGAAGGTCGAAGTTTTTCTCCGTATGTCTGTGTCCCACTGGGATGATCGAAAAACACCCCTGCTCGATCGCCCCATCAATCCGTTCGTACCTTTGATGCAGCGCGTGGACAAGGTAGCCGTCGCCACCATGGTCGATGCATCCCGTGAAGAATTACAACCCAAGGAAATCCCGTCAGCGAAACCAAAAATCGAACCTATCGCCAGAATGATCTCCATTGAAGATTTCGCCAGGGTCGACCTGCGTATCGCGCGTATCGAGAGTGCCGAACCGGTTCCCGACGCCGATAAATTATTGCGATTGGTCCTGGATATCGGAGACAGTTCACGAGGAACCGTATTCGCCGGGATCAAGGGCGCCTATGCGCCGGAAGATCTGATCGGCCGACTGACGGTGGTGGTAGCCAATCTTGCCCCCCGCAAGATGCGTTTCGGGGTTTCCGAGGGCATGGTGCTTGCCGCCGGTCCCGGTGGTAAGGATATATGGCTACTAGGGGTGGACTCGGGCGCGGAGCCAGGGATGCGGGTAAAGTAAATTCCGGCGGAGTTCGCGTAGCAAAATCTTCACGGAGAAATACTGCATGCTGGAAGATGACATCTTCGAAAGATGGCTGGATACCGAGGCAAAGCGGGTGGTCGCCAAAATACGGAATCATGAACCACTCACCCTGGAGGATAAGCTGTTGGCCATTCTCCAGGTGCAGAAAAACCAATTCGAGCGAGACAGAAAGCAGCGCGAATCGACAGAATCATTTCGCCGCGCGAGATCACTGCAAGAGGAGAGCTCCGAATGACATCTACCCAGTCCGTCGGATTCAAAGAAGGGGGAATATCGAGCGAGGAGATGAGACGAAGTCTGGGTTTGTCCGGTTAGAAGTATCCATTATCCTTGCCAAAATTGTCCTGGAAATTTGACCGTACCAAAGGGGATCCCAATGCTAAAACAATTCGTGCGAAACGTCATTCTGGGCAGGTTTTATGAAATCGCGCTCAGCACCGACGAGCGTAAATTGGCCGACGACGCGGTCAATCACAAGTATATCCGCGCCATTCGCCAAGCATCCTTTTTCTCGATATTGCTCATCCCCTCCCTGCTTTTACTGGATACCGAGATCGTCGTCTCCATCCTGATTCCCACCACCATGGTCGCGGGCACTGCATGGTTCGCCATTTCGCTCGCCGCCATGAAGCAGAAATTCGAGAAGTTCGGCACGGAACTGACCACCGATTTGTTCGTTGCCTTTACCCTGTCCTTGATGATGCTGTTCCTGGCGGCGTTGGCCTCTCTTACGATGGAGTTCTGGAAACCCGACATACCTAACATGATAGTAGAGGTAATAGGAGGGGAACCCCGAGCAAAGGCAATCGCCGCCGGGCTCGCCATGGT
>JABDQX010000158.1 GCA_013042035.1 Gammaproteobacteria bacterium | reverse complement strand
AATCAGCCCCTGTCGACTACGAGGTTTGCCCAAGCAAACACGGCAGCCTTTATCCTGGAGATACGATTGAAGTTCACTACGTCCATTCGAGTGCTCAAATAACGCCAGGGCCCACCTTGGGCGCTTGTCTTAGCGATTCGATCAAAAATCCGCAGTTGCGCGTGGAGACCCAGGTGTATGTCCTGGTCAATGATAAAAAGGCCGGTGATTTCGGTAAGCTAACCGAACACGGAAAGAAAGACGGCCTCCACCAGGCATTGAATATCCCTAACGATACCGGGACGCCCATTCAGTTCGCCGGTTCAACCACAGGGCCCGGTTACAACGAGAAAGGTTCTCCCTTCCAGGTTTCCTGGAGCGTTCGCCCCAAAGTCGCCAAGGTAAACATCGAGACGGTCGGCAAGTGGTGCAAAGGTAATGTCTTCAATGAAGACCATGCGCATGGGGTAAGAAATCTCGTCACAAACCCGGATCTCCTTTCAGAAATCACGCAATAATACTCGCGCAAAGATCCAAAACAGAACCATCGACAATAAGGGCGGTCGGTGCCATCGCGCCGCCGCCCCGGCATTAACGCCCGCCTTCTCCGACGCGCATCAGCGCAGTAACCGAGAAACGTAAACGGTGGTTAAGTTGGCGCGTATGGGAGCCGCCCCTACGCCAGCAACATCCGCTCTACTCCCTGCAATGCCTCTACCACGGCCTGTCGCCTAATCGCTTCGCGATCACCGGCAAAACACCCGGTGGTGGCTTTCACGACGGCACCCTTACCATCCCCGGTATTTATCGCCCAGGCAAAACAAACCGTTCCCACCGGTTTGTCAGCGGTGCCACCACCAGGGCCGGCAATACCGCTGACGGCAACCCCCACTTGAGCGGCGCTGTGCGTCAGCGCGCCCATTGCCATCTCCCGTGCGACCGCTTCACTGACTGCCCCATAACGCTGCAGAGCCGCCTCTCCAACCCCCAGCATCTCCTGTTTGGAAAGATTGGAATAGGTCACAAAACCCCGATCGAACCACATGGAGCTACCAGCGACATCGGTAATCGCCTGGGCGATCCATCCCCCGGTGCAGGACTCCGCCGTCACCAATACAAGACGCTGGTCGGCAAGGTATTTTCCAACCCGGGTGGCTAGTGTTGGAATATTCATTATCGTTTCTGCAATTCGGCCACGACCGGGGCATGGTCCGATGGCGTCATTCCCTCTAACTTTTTGCGGTATTCCCGGTCGATGGTCACCGAAGAAACCGCTGCGGCAACACCGGGGGTTGCCAGCAGAAAATCGAGGCGAAGCCCCTGCCCCCTAGGGAAAGAACCCCCTCGATAATCCCACCACGAGAACGCCTGGGTATTCGGATAGCTTTCCCGATAGATATCCACAAGAGCGCAAGGCGGCCCGCAAAGGCGCTGGAAACGCAGACGCTCTTCGTCCGTGTGAAAGATCCGTCCCTGGAATGCCTCCCCGCCCCAACTGTCGATGGCGGTCGGGCAAAGGTTGAAGTCACCACAGACAATCGCCGCCGGTTGGGCGCGAAGATGTTCCCCGAGATATTCCACCAGGGTATCGAGCCAGTGGAGCTTACGGGCGAAATCCGCATGGCTCAGATCTTTTCCGTTCGGTACGTAGACGGTTGTGAATGAAAGGCCATCGATGGTGGCGCTCACCAGACGCGCGCCAAATGCCGCTTGTCCCGGCAACCCGACGCACGTCACTTCCATCGGTTTGCGGCTTAGGATGGCAACGCCATTCCACGCCTTTTGACCGTGGGCAACGACCCGATAGCCGATATCCTCGAATACATCGAAGGGAAAATTCTCGTCGGTTATCTTCAGCTCCTGAAGACCGACGATGTCCGGGCGACGCGCCGTCAGCCAGCGCAGAAGGTATGGCAGGCGTGCCCGTAGTCCGTTGATATTCCAGGTGGCAACTATCATGATTTTGCTCCATCATTTTGCCGCGCGGGTTTTAGAAGGTGTCTGAAAAGGCTATCGGACATGGTATCAATCCGGCCGACAACCCACCATCCCCATCGTCTGAATCCGAGAAACCCCAGCGATCGGCGCCCGCGAATGCCGCCACGCCCTCTCCTGAGCGATGGAAGCGGAATACTTCGGACTTTTTATCGCGCCGTGGGGTATTTGGGCAAGGTCTTCATCGGTATTGAGAAACAGCTTTTCACGTGGCACTATCTCAACGAATAATGCCGACGTTAGGGGGCAATCATGAAAGAAAAACCATGACCGCAAAAACCGTCTTCCTCAGCTACCGGCGCGACGCCATCGGCAAGCCCTTCGCACGGCTTATCGAACAATTCCTCACCGGCCGTGGCTACGACGTCTTCCTCGATGTAGACGCCATGGCGCCCGGTATTTGGGCCGAACAACTCCAAAGAGAAGTCCCGGCCCGCGCCCATTTCCTTCTATTGCTCACACCCGGTGCACTGGCGCGCTGCGCTAACCCCGATGACTGGGTGCGACGGGAATACGAACTCGCGGTTCGTCACGGGCGCAACATCGTCCCGATCCAAGAGGAGGGTTTCGATGTTGCCCACGAGCGCACCGATTGCCCCGAGGCCATGGCGGGCGTGTTCAATCTGCAATTCGCCGCCATCTCCACGGCACATTTCGCGCACGACATGGACGAACTCGTCCAGCGTTACATCCCGGGCCACAAGGCTCCTGGTGATGCCCTTGGTAATGATGAAAGGGTGGCTGGGGTCTCGCGCCACAAGGCCTCTGGTGATGCCCCTGGTAATGATGAAAGGGTGGCTGGGGTCGAGCGCCCCAGGCGCGAGCCCCCAGGCGTCGAACTCACAGACATTGAACTTCTGGGGGCTCGCTGCGCTCG
>JABDQX010000202.1 GCA_013042035.1 Gammaproteobacteria bacterium | reverse complement strand
GCATCTGGACGTGGTAGACCATCTCTATCCGATATTATTAAGTGCTTCGGATCAGCAGATTAACAACGTTGCCACCAACTTCATGTCCGGCGGGCAGCAAGTCAAGAAAATCCTTGCGAGCTACGTAAAAAACTGGAGTGACAAGAAAAAACACGAGCTTGTCATCAAGAACTACGGGGAGTTTCTGCGTGATACGGGGACGTTGTTCGAGATGGTCCTGAATCGGATTCAGGACGAAACAGAGCATCTGTATCCGCTGGTTCGGCGTATCCATGCCACCGGGCAAAAAGCCGCATAGGGTTCATTACCGAATATCACTATCAATATGGGGCCGTAGCTCAGCTGGGAGAGCGTCGCGTTCGCAATGCGAAGGTCGGGAGTTCGATCCTCCTCGGCTCCACCAATATCGGATTCAATATGGTCCGACAACATACAAAAACCCGCTTTATTGCGGGTTTTTTATTGCCTTCCGTGTACAAGGCCGTTCTGCGAGATGCGTTGGCATCCACAAAATTTGACGGTACTTTCGACGGTACTTTCCGATGCTTACAGAGGAGATACCGTCATGCCGCTAACCGATACCGCCATCCGGCAAGCCAAACCAACCGACAAACCATTCAAACTCACCGATGGCGGGGGGATGTATCTATTGGTAAAACCGGTCGGGCGTTATTGGCGGTTGGACTATCGCTTCGTTGGCAAACGAAAGACCATGGCCCTGGGTGCGTCTATCCTGCGGTTTCCCTGAAACAAGCCCGTGAGAGGCGTGAAGAAGCACGCCGTTTATTGGCGGAAGGAATTGATCCGGGGGAATATCGAAAAGCAAGCAAGACCGTGGATGCCACTGGTTGTGCGGACTCCTTTGAGATGGTGGCCCGTGAATGGTTTCTCAAACACGCTTCCGGATGGGCCAAAAGTCACTCGGACAAGATCATACGACGGATGGAGCGGGACATTTTCCCCTGGCTGGGAAGCCGTCCCGTAGATGCCATTACCGCCCCGGAACTCCTGAAATGTTTGCGGCGAATCGAAGAGCGGGGTGTTCTGGAGACAGCACACCGGGCTACCCAGAACTGCGGGCAGATATTCCGCTATGCCATTGCCACGGGACGGGCCGAACGGAATCCGGCCGGGGATTTACGAGGGGCGTTACCACCTGCCAAAGGAGGCCACTTCGCCGCTATTGTCGATCCTGCCGGTCTCGGTCAACTGCTGCGCGCCATTGAGGGATACCGAGGCTTTCTGTCTGTACGTTGCGCCTTGCGGCTTCTGCCGATGGTATTTATTCGTCCCGGCGAACTGCGTTTGGCCCAGTGGTCGGAATTCAACCTGGATGGAGCGGAGTGGAATATCCCAGGGGAGAGAATGAAGGCCAAACAACCCCATGTGGTTCCGCTCTCACACCAAGCTGTAGACATATTGAAGGAACTCCATCCACTATCCGGTAGTGGGCACTATGTTTTTTCCAGCACGCGCAACCGGAATAAGCCAATCTCCAACATGGCCTTCAATGCCGCGTTGAAGTCATTGGGTTATTCCGGAAACGAAATGACCGCCCACGGTTTTCGGGCAACGGCCCGTACGCTGTTGGATGAGGTGTTGGATTTCAAAGTCGATTTGATCGAACATCAACTGGCCCATGCGGTAAGGGACCCCTTGGGACGGGCCTATAATCGAACAACCCATCTTCCTAAACGCCGGGAAATGATGCAGGTATGGGCCGATTATCTGGACACTCTGCGCAAAGGAGCGGAAATAATTCCGCTGAAAAAGGTGGCGTAACCCTCCAACTGTGATTTTCCCAAGATTTCAATTCCTCTGGCGCATTTGGCGCATTGGCGCAGCAAGCCATAACCGGTTGATTTTCAGCTATTGTAACTGCGCCACCTGTTGGCGCACTTTGGCCCGCCATCGGTATGGCCAGCACAAAAAATGTTCGCGTTCATAATGGGTTACGGTACAATGGCACCGGTTAAATCCCGTATATGGAGATGAATATGGCCACAAGCACGAAACAACAGGAAGCCAACCGAACCAACGCCTTGAAAAGTACTGGTCCCCGAACGTTGGCGGGAAAAACAACATCCAGCCGTAATGCCCTATCTCATGGAACTTCCGTGGGTCTTTTGGGTTCCGGCTTCGCTGGGTTGGGGATAATCTACTAATCCAGAAAAGAACAGCACCTTCGGCCCTTATGGTGGGTATGTATCCCTGTTCATCCCGCTAAAATGCCAGGGCAGGCGCACGGAGGATTATTCAGGCTGGAACGACAGCGATCCATTTATCCTTCACGCCTTCCATATTCCCGATCCATTTTTCGGGCAATTTCTTCTGCTTTTTTCAGATCTTCGCATCCGTCGCACTTCATGTCGGATTCTTTCTTTATCCGTTGATGGAGGGCGTCACCGCTGCTGATGTTGATACAACTCTTGATCCGCGTTAATTCACTTTCCGCTTTGGTGATCAGGTTGCGGGGCCGTGTGTCGGTGTAGAAGAAACAACGCGAAACCAAGGAGGGATTGGCGCGCTATCGTGAGAGGCTTCACCGTAAATTCGGCGATGTGTTGCGCCTGCGGAGTTTTTCCGTAATGGCGGTGGGTTTCGAGCGGTTGGTGTTTTCGCAATGGGAGTAGCCGCTCTTCCAGCAGCGCGGCCCACTTTCATCGTCAGGCTGAGCCGAACCGCGCCATAGACCGGCGCAGTTAAAGTCTTCTGTTATTAATGTGTTGTTGCGTCTTGCGCCACTGCGCCAATTGCGCCGGGAGGTTCGTGCCGGTTTAGGCTTTCCCTTGACTCACCGGAGATGGGGTCGTATCTTCCTATTTGCCTTGGCGACACCAAGGCCGGGATATCAACAAAAAGACGTGCAAGAACGATGAGCGGATAAAGCTCGAAACTCCGCTGTGGGTGTTACGCTATGTATGCAGAATCCTCTCGAATCGAAAACTCCGGTGTTTTCATTGATCGAAAATTCAGCGATCCGAATGTCATTCTGGCACTGCGGCACTTGGATGAGGATACTTTGGCCGGACTCTTGGGCGATGCGGAGATCCTGGATGTCCTTATACGCATCAGGGAAAGCGGTGAGCCTACGAGACCGGCAAGCGAATTTTTTGCCGAACTACGAGAAGAACTTGCCTGAAAGAGTATGTGGGAGTTACATGTTTCCCGTTCGTTCGAACGCTCGATTCGACAAATTCCCAAGACATACCAACAGCGAATCGTCGCGTGGTACGACAAATACTTGGAGGGAGTATCCGATCCGACCGATATCGACAAGATTGTCTGGTTAACCAAAGACAACCTGTTTGGCCGGATACGTTTCGGTCGTTATCGGCTCGGGTTGATGGTTGATAAAGAGAAGGGGCTAATTGTGCTGGGGTATGTCGGGGCGAGGGGGGATTTCTACAAACACTTTCCGCCTGGAAATTCGTAGTCGGCCCCCAACAAAAAATTGAGTAATATGTTCCAAAGAATCCAGCGGGAAAGATTGACGGTACTTTTGACGGTATCCATGAAAGCGGATAATGGATAAACTCATTTGGAACAGTTGGATATAGGTTAATTTATAGTGTCCTCGGCCCAATATCGGATTCAATATGGTCCGACAACATACAACAACCCGCTTTATTGCGGGTTTTTTATTGCCTGTTACGTACAGGGCCATTCCGCAAGATGCGAGTATTTTCTAACCTGCCCGGGCTCGCTCAAATGAAACGTAAAAATAGAAGTACGCTTATTATGCTGCTTAGAGCGTGTCTAATGGA
>JABDQX010000201.1 GCA_013042035.1 Gammaproteobacteria bacterium | reverse complement strand
GCTTTGCAAATGAGTCAGGTTTCGCCTGATGTCGATTTCCATTTGAATTCTCGGATCACGCCTTTAAAAGCGCCAACTTTTTGATGCCGCCAAACTCGATAAATCGTAACCAAAATGACATTATTCCCCTGCTGTTACCTTGATGGCGACGTAGAGATGACCAGAGAACGGGAGCAACACATTGCGGAACGTCATCCTGATCTTTTACCGGAATACCGGGAGAAAATAGCCCAAACCCTTGCCGACCCCGATCAAATTCGCGCCAGCGCTCGTTTCGGTAACGCAAAACTATTCTCGCGCTGGTATACCGGCCTTCGGGGAGGCAAACATGTCGTTGTCGTAGTTGTGAGCCAAATTACCCCGAAACGACATTGGATCGTTACAGCCTATATGGCCAGAAAATTGACGGAAGGAGAAGTGGAATGGAACAGAAATTGATATTCAAGTATGACCGCGAGGCCGATATCCTCCATATTGATACATGTTTTCCCTATGCCGAACAGGAATCCGAGGAAATGGTGGACGAGGTCGTCGCAAGGCTCAATCCCGATACCCATGAAGTGGAAAACCTGGAGGTGCTGTTTTTTTCTACAAGGCTTTTACGCAGTGAAATGTTGCAATTGCCGGTGATTGCCCAGCTTCAACTTGCCAATAGACACACGGCCTGAAACATATCAGTCCAACAGACGGCTTGAGAGCCTGATTTTTGCCCATTCCCACGCGGTTTGCAGGCAGGAACCGGAGCAGCGCGCCTGCGCTGCCTATTCGACAGACCAACCAACCACTGATCAGTACTGAAAAAAGCACCCAATGGGCCGCAGCCGTTACAAAATCCATTCAAATAAAATGTACGCATACCGCATGGAAACCACCGTCAACAAAACAGGCGCGGTCGGACTGGGTACGTTGCCTTTCCTGCCGGCTGACGAAGTGGAGGTGATTATTTTGAAGCGGAAAATCATTGATGCCATACAACCGCCGGTATCTTTTCTCGTTCCCACAAATGCATATCTCGGTATGGGTTCCTGCCCGTAGAACGTGGGAACCAGGGAAGAAATATTATGCCGGAAATAAGCAGATTTCTTGGAATCATCATCTACATGTATTTCAACGAACACAGCCCCCCTCACTTCCACGCGGAATATAACGAGTTCAGCGCCTCGATTACCATTGAAACGCTAGGCCTGATCGAGGGAAAGCTTCCCTCCAGGGTAATGAGTCTGGTGATCGAGTGGGCGCGGGAACACCAGGATGAATTACGGAAAAACTGGAACAGCATTCGGGAAATGGGGGAATTTTCGAAGATCGAACCATTGGTATGAATCGAGGTTAAGGATTATGTTGGCTATCGAGAAAGCAAAATATATCGGTGATTACAATATCCACCTTTGCTTCAATGATGGTAGGGAAGGCGTTGCCGATCTCAAGAAGACCATATTCGAGGACAGACGACCGATATTTTCCGAACTGAAAGAGAAATCCAATTTCAGTTCCTTTCGAATAGCACATGGCACAATCGTTTGGCCTAATCGACTGGATTTGGCGCCGGAGTATCTTTTTTATCTGACCTTCAGGGAAGACAATCATTACCAGGAACAATTCAGGCGCTGGGGTTATCAATCTTCCGCGGCCCCCCAGGCATCAAGCTTCGCTCCTTCCCAAAGCGCGTGAAAATGCGAAAGATTCAGAGATATTGTCCTCATTCAAGTAAAATGCACGCATACCGCATAGAAACCACCGTCAATGAAACGGGTACTGTCGGACTGGGTAGCTTGCCTTTCCTGCCGGGTGACGAAGTGGATGTCATTGTCCTGAAGCGGGAAACCACCGGCGCCGTACAACCATCGGTATTTTTATCTTGTTGAATCCGTGACTTTCACGACGATGTTTCACCTGGCAGGATTTCTTTTGTCAGCAACCGCTTTATTCGAGGTATATTTATGTTGGCGGCAACAGTGACAATTTCTCCCAACGGACAGGTTGAGATCCCAAAAGATGTGTTCGATTCTCTCCATTGGCGTGATGGCATGGAACTTACGCTGATTACAACCGGATCGGGCGTTATGCTTACACAAAAGATGTCCGGGAATCAGTTTTCCGCCAGATCGTTACGCGGATGTTTGCAGCACACGGGAGAACCCATTCCAACAGAACGGCTCTGTAGGCCTGTCGAGTACGGTGATGATAGCCTTTGATACGAATCTATTAATGCGTCTTGCCGTCAATGATGATCGGAATCAGGCGGAAATCACGCCAACATTCGAAGTGTTGACCGTATAAGCATTGTTGCTCGTTTCCACGTGCCCTGCGTGGTAACCCAACTCATTACGAAAAGTACGTCATGAAAGCAGAGCTTACCGCCATTATCGAAAAATATCTCTGGCGCCATGCAGGACGCGCTCGATGGAAACCGACTGGTCCAGGACTCGATACAGGATGATGTAATCCCGGTGCGGACAGAAACGGGCATCGGGGCCGAGCTCGCGAAGACGCGGATTATTCTCCGGGAAATCTCCTATACTTTTGCATCGCTTTCGTAGTTCCCTGACGAAAGAAAGCGCCCGGCGTGGATTATCCCCTGCGATGTAGTCGCCGATGCTCTCCAGATCCGTTTCCGCTTTCCTGGAAAAGATAACGGGTTTCACCGGGTTTACCTATTCGGGGTTTATCCGTGTATCAAGCTGGAATATTTTTCTTCCAGGGCATCGAATACCTCGTCGGCAGTGTGACCCGGTCCACTATCAATCCCTTCCTGGAAGGCCTTGCCAATTTCCGCCAATCCGGTTCGAAGCGGCGCCTGCCTTTGCTGGGGCGGGAATTCCGAAACAACCCCGTGCCCGGAATTGCGGCGGCTTTTGCCAATACGGGTATCCATGAGGGTTTCCGTGGGGCTTTCCAAAACATAACTCGGTTGCATATCGAGAGACCTTGTTTCGAGTCATGGGACTCTGGCGGGAGGGAAACGGGGAAAGCGAGCCCCAGGCTCCCACACCTCCAAGGGTGCTGCCGTCGGCTTGACGGCCTGGCGTTTGCCCCGCGCATGCTCGCTTTTACAGGATGGATTGTATCCCATATACTTATTGAAAATCATCCCTCAATTCCCGCTCGAACTTTATCCCGATCAGCACGTTATCCCTTTACCATTTCTCCGCTTGCCGTACCTCAAGCCGGTAACCCATCCAGGGACAACGAACCATCATGACCGGGCCGGGAGTTGGAGGTGTCTGGAATCGGAGCGAAGTTGGGCTAAAAACAATAGATTCTAAAAAAGCTGTACACGAAGTGAAAATCACAATCGAAGGACGTTAGCGTGCACGGCACCACACTCCTAGGCCTTGCCCTGCTGATCGGCGTGGCACTGTTGCTGGTCACGCTGGTGTTTTGGTGGCGCAATAATCGACGTCATCGGGACACGGGCAATGAAGAGCTATTCGGGTTTTTATCCCAGCTACG
>JABDQX010000195.1 GCA_013042035.1 Gammaproteobacteria bacterium | reverse complement strand
GCGGCGGCCCCCGAATTGTGGCCCGCTGCGTTGCGAAAGAGTCAAAAATCGCGTCATGTAGCTCGCTACACTCCCCGATTTTTTACCTTCCGCGCCTTGCGGGACCCCAATCGGGCTACCGCCTCGCGACGACCGGGTATTTTCAGACACGCTCTTAACGCAGGAATTCTGAACAAAATGACCAAAGAATTCTTCTGACGCGTTTTTACTCCGGCTGTGTCGGGTTAGAGAGTGCGGGATGAGTTTTGCATACAGCTCCTACGATTTCATATTTTGGCCTCGCGAGGCGGGGCCAAACCACTATGCCATCCAGCCATGTTATCCAACCGTAGCAAATGTATCGAGGGAACCAATTGGACGCTTGATGGACTGTCCGGTACCGCCGGCATCAAGCGCGCGAGTGGTGTCGAGGTAGGACCGTCATTATCCGGAGATGATTGGATTTCGGTAAAGGCCGAGATCGATAAATGCCTGTATGGCCCGGGCGGTGAGGTATCGGAACGGGCCAGGGCAATGGAGTTGGGAAGGCTATATCTCGATCTCGATGAACAAGGCCGTGAGCGCTTTTTTCAGTTGCTTGCGACCCAATACGATATCGATCGTACGGCGCTTTCAAGCACGATAGCGGCCTGGAACGAATTATATCAACACCCGGAATCCACACGGGCGCATATCGATGGCTTGCATCGGGCCACGGAGGGAGCCCTTCGAGAAAGGTTGACCGCCCCAAGAGTACGCTTGCTTGCGCGCTTCAATGGCTTATCGGAGGGTGTCAAATTCCTTGTGGACATGCGCTCGGAGTTGATCCCGCTGGCTCGAAAAGATCCCGTATTGAAAGGGCTCGATGATGATCTGAAAGCATTGCTTGTCGGGTGGTTCGATGTCGGTTTCCTGGACCTTCAGTGCATTACCTGGGATGCGCCGGCATCATTGTTGGAAAAGCTTGCCTATTACGAGGCGGTTCATGCCGTGACATCCTGGGGCGATATCAAAAATCGCCTGGCGCCACCGGACCGGCGCTGTTATGCCTATTTCCATCCCCAAATGCCCAATGAGCCTCTTATCTTTGTCTGGGTTGCGCTGGTCAAGGGAATGTCCGGCAATGTTCAGACACTGCTCGATGCCAAAAGGCGAACCGTCCAGGATCCATCGGATGCGGATACCGCGATTTTCTACTCCATTTCCAATGCCCAGAGTGGTCTTGCCGGGATCAGTTTCGGCAATTTTCTGATCAAGCGGGTGGTGAAAGATCTGGTAAACCGTTACGGGCATATCAAGACCTTTGCGACGCTATCGCCTATTCCCGGATTTCGCGGCTGGTTGAACGAACGAATTGCCGAGGAGGGAGACAGCCTGTTGGCGGCGGATGAGCTGCAGGCCCTTTCTTCCATGGCAAATGCTTCTGCGGCAAAGGGAGTTAGGGAAGGCGCCCAAGGCACCGAGGCGCTTACCATGTTGTGTGATCAGAAAGATTGGTACCAGCGGCCCGAGATTACCCAGGTTCTGCAAGGACTGCTCATTAGGCTTTGCACCCGTTATCTGACACAAGCCAAGCGGGGAAAATACGCTCGCAACCGGGTTGCGCACTTTCACCTTTCCAATGGTGCGCGTATGGAACGCATCAACTGGTTGGGAGATACATCCAAAAAAGGCATCGAAGACTCCGCAGGCATGATGATCAATTATCTCTATGAAGCGAACGACATCGAGAAAAATCACGAGGCATATACGAGGGATGGAAAGATAGCGGTTTCGGAGGGATTCGGGGAGTTGTTGTAGATGCCGCAACGGCGGAAAGCGACACACAAGCAACAACCAAATCGATGAAAACCGTTGCAAGGCATTTTTCAATATCGGGTTGGGAGAAACTTATGAGTATCGATGCAAGAACGGCGGCCAAAACGGCTGCAACATACTATGAAGCGATTTCCGGAGAGCCTGCAAAGCTCACAATAGAAGAAATAGAGCTTGATGAAGATAATCGTTTCTGGTTTATAACGCTTGGGATATCAGATGGTTATGGTGGCGCTGGCATAATCGGTAGCATAGGAAGTATGGGAAGTAGGATTAGAGACTATAAAATATTTAAGATTGATTCCAATACCGGCGAAGTGAAATCGATGAAAATAAGGAAGGTTTAGAAGTCTGCGCATGCTTACTAGAGTTCTAATAAAGTATAGGCTTCCCGGTGTTCTTTTGGACACCAATCTTCTTATTCTATATCTCATCGGCGTTTATGATTCTACATTTGTTCCAAAGTTCAAGAGAACCTGCATGTACACAGAGCAGGACTCTCAATGGC